>DASWQG010000029.1:0-17715 GCA_036403775.1 Luteimonas sp. | reverse complement strand
CCCACCGCGGCCTCGCCGACGCCGGCCCATTGCGCCAGCAGCCGCGCCGCGAACGCGGTGTTCATGCCGCGCTTCTCGATTGTGAGCAGCAGGTGCTCGCCGCTGCCGCTGGGCTCGACTGCGTCGAGCTCCTCGACGCGGAAGTCCTCCGGCGTGGCGCGGATCCGCGCCGACAGGACCGGCGCGCCGTGCGCGGCCGGCCACGCAGGGAGCATGCTCACGACGGCATGAGCAGGCACACGGCGTGGGCGGCGATGCCCTCGCCGCGCCCGGTGAAGCCCAGGCCCTCGGTGGTGGTGGCCTTGACGCTCACGCAGCCGATGTCCGAGCCCAGCGCGGCCGCCATCGCCGAACGCATCGCCGCGACGTGCGGCCCGACCTTCGGCCGCTCGCAGACGATGGTGATGTCGGCGTTGCCGAGCACCACGCCGTGCTCGTCCATCAGCGCCTTGCAGTGGCGCAGGAAGCGGATGCTGTCGGCGTCCTTCCAGCGCGCGTCCGACGGCGGGAAGAGCTGGCCGATGTCGCCCAGCGCCAGCGCGCCGAGGATCGCGTCGCACAGCGCGTGGATCGCGACGTCGCCGTCGCTGTGCGCGACGATGCCGCGGTCGTGCGCGATCGGGACGCCGCCCAGCATCACCTCGTCGCCGTCGCCGAAGGCATGGACGTCGAAGCCGTGGCCGATGCGCGGGTTCATGGAGCGGATTGTCGCAGGTATCGGAACCAGGCCAGGTCCGCCGGCGTGGTGACCTTCAGGTTCGTTTCGCTGCCCTCCACCAGCAGCGGCCGCGCGCCCAGGCGTTCCATGGCCATGGACTCGTCGGTCGCCTCGACGCCGTCGCGCGCGGCGGTTTCCAGCGCGCGCTGCAGCTGCAGCCGGCGGAACAGCTGCGGGGTCAACGCGCGCCACAGCCGGTCGCGCGGCTCGGTGGCGTCGATGCCGCCGTCGTCGCCCGCCCGCTTGAGGGTGTCGCGCACCGGGGTGGCCAGGATCGCGCCGACCGGATCGCCCCGCCCGCGCTCCAGCAGCGAGCCCAGGTCGACCTGCGACAGGTTGGGCCGCGCGGCGTCGTGCACCAGCACGAAGTCGTCGGCGCGCACCGAGTCCGGCAACGCCTCCAGCCCCGCCAGCACCGAGGCGGCGCGCGACGCGCCGCCGGTGCAGGCCAGCACGGGCTTGCCTTCGAACTCGCGCCAGCCGGGCCAGTGCGGGTCGCCCTCGGCGAGCGCGACGACCACGCCCTCCACCGCCGGATGCGACAACAGCGCGCGCAACGTGTGCGCGATGAGCGGCTCGCCGTCCACGTCCACGTACTGCTTGGGCAGCGCCGCGCCGAAGCGCGTGCCCGACCCGCCGGCGGGAACCACCGCCCAGGTCATGGCAAGGGCTCCGCCTGGACTTCGGCGCCGGGCGCGTCCGCGCGCGCATCGGGCACGCTGTCCTGCCGTTCGATCACCCGGTAGAAGGTCTCGCCCGGCTTGATCATGCCCAGCTCGTTGCGCGCGCGCTCCTCGACCGCCGCCTCGCCGGATTTCAGGTCCTCGACCTCGGCGGCCAGCGCGTCGTTGCGCTGGCGCAGGCCGGCGTTGTCGCGCGCCTGCCGCTGGACCCGCGCCTCCAGCGCCGCGACCTCGCGCTCGCCGCCGCTGCCGAACCAGAGCCGGTACTGCAGCCAGGCCAGCAACGCCAGCAGCAGCACCAGCACGATCCGCAGGCCGCGCATCGGGGCGGGGCGTCAGCGCTTGAGCGAGACGAAGGCGTCGCGGCCGGCGTACTTCGCCTCGCTGCCGAGCGCTTCCTCGATCCGCAGCAGCTGGTTGTACTTGGCCACGCGGTCGCTGCGGCACAGCGAGCCGGTCTTGATCTGGGTGGCGGTGGTCGCCACCGCGATGTCGGCGATGGTGGTGTCGCCCGTCTCGCCGGAGCGGTGCGACACGACCGCGGCATAACGCGCCGCGTCGGCCATGGCGATGGCTTCCAGGGTCTCGGTCAGCGTGCCGATCTGGTTCACCTTGATCAGGATGGCGTTGGCCACGCCCTGGGCGATGCCGTCGCGGAAGATGCGGGGATTGGTGACGAACAGGTCGTCGCCGACCAGCTGCACGCGGTCGCCCAGGCGCGCGGTCAGCAGCTTCCAGCCGTCCCAGTCGTCCTCGGACATGCCGTCCTCGATGGTGACGATCGGGTACTGCGCGCACCAGTTGGCGAGGAAGTCGGTGAACTGCTCGCTGGTCAGGCGCTTGCCTTCGCCGGTGAGGTTGTACTTGCCGTTCTCGAAGAACTCGGTGGACGCCACGTCCAGGCCCAGCAGCACGTCCTCGCCGGCGGTGTAGCCGGCCTTGCCGATCGCCTCGAGGATCACTTCCAGCGCTTCCTCGTTGCTGCGCAGGTCCGGCGCGAAGCCCCCCTCGTCACCGACCGCGGTGGACAGGCCACGGCCCTTCAGCACCGCCTTCAGCGCGTGGAAGATCTCGGCGCCCGAGCGCAGCGCCTCGGAGAACGAGGTGAAGCCGACCGGCAGGACCATGAATTCCTGCAGGTCCACGTTGTTGTCGGCGTGCGCGCCGCCGTTGATGATGTTCATCATCGGCACCGGCAGCACCGGGGCGCGGCCGCCGGCGAGGTGCTGCCACAGCGGCATGCGCCGGGACGCGGCGACGGCGTGCGCGTTGGCCAGCGACACGCCCAGCAGCGCGTTGGCGCCGAGGCGGCCCTTGTTCTCGGTGCCGTCCAGGTCGATCAGGCGACGGTCGAGCGCGGCCTGGTCGCCGTCGAAGCCCAGCAGCGCGTTGGCGATGGTGGTGTTGACGTTGGCGACCGCCTTGCGCACGCCCTTGCCGCCGTAACGGGTCTTGTCGCCGTCGCGCAGTTCCACCGCCTCCTTGCTGCCGGTGGAGGCGCCCGAGGGCACCATGGCGCGGCCGAAGCTGCCGTCGGCCAGGGTCACCTCGGCTTCGAGCGTCGGATTGCCCCGGCTGTCGAGGATTTCCCGGGCATGGATCTTGGCGATCGTCGTCATCAGTCTCGTCTTGTCACTTGGAAGGGAAAAGCATTTGAGCCACGGATTACACGGATGAACACGGATAAGGCTTTCTATATTGGTCTTGCCCTATCCGTGTTCATCCGTGGCAAAAAATCAGGTTTCCGCCTCGAGGAAGCCGGAGCGCTTGGTGGTGCGGTCGATGGCGATCAGGGTTTCCAGGAGGGCCTTCATCTTGCCGAGGGGCCAGGCGTTGGGGCCGTCGCTGAGGGCGACGTCGGGGTTCGGGTGGGTTTCCATGAAGATGCCGGCGATGCCCACGGCCATCGCCGCGCGCGCCAGCACCGGCACGAACTCGCGCTGGCCACCGCTCTTGCCGCCGGCGCCGCCGGGCAGCTGCACGCTGTGGGTGGCATCGAACACCACCGGGCAGCCGGTGTCGCGCATCACCGCCAGCGAGCGCATGTCGCTGACCAGGTTGTTGTAGCCGAAGCTGACGCCGCGCTCGCAGGCCATGATCTGCGTGTTGCCGGTGGCCTTCGCCTTGTCGGTGACGTGCTTCATCTCCCACGGCGACAGGAACTGGCCCTTCTTGATGTTGACCGGGCGCCCGGCGCTGGCGACCTTCTGGATGAAGTCGGTCTGCCGGCACAGGAACGCGGGCGTCTGCAGCACGTCCACGACCGCGGCGACCTCGTCCATCGGCGTGTATTCGTGCACGTCGGTCAGCACCGGCACGCCGAGCTGGCGCTTCACCTCGGCCAGCACCTTCAGCCCCTCCTCCAGCCCCGGCCCGCGGAAGCTGGTGCCGGAGGTGCGGTTGGCCTTGTCGAAGCTGGACTTGAAGATGAAGGGCACGCCGAGCGCGTCGGTGATCTCCTTCAGTGCGCCGGCGGTGTCGAGCTGCAGCTGCAGCGACTCGATCACGCACGGCCCGGCGATCAGGAAGAAGGGCTGGTCCAGCCCGGCCTCGAACCCGCACAGCTTCATGCCCCGGCCTCCTTCAGCAGGCGCCCGCCGGCGGCGCCCTGGTTCGCCTTGTGCTCGCGGGCGGCGCGGATGAAACCGATGAACAGCGGATGCCCGCTGCGCGGCGTGGAGAGGAACTCCGGATGCGCCTGGCAGGCCAGGAACCACGGGTGCACCGACTGCGGCAGCTCGATCATCTCCACCAGCAGGTCGTCCATGGACTTGGCGCTGATCACCAGGCCCGCGTCCTCGAGTTGCGTCCGGTAGCGGTTGTTGAATTCATAGCGATGGCGATGGCGCTCGCCGACCACGTCGGCGCCGTACAGGCGGTGCGCCAGCGTGCCCGGCTTGATCCGCTGCTCCTGCAGGCCCAGGCGCATGGTGCCGCCCAGGTCGGACTCCTCGCTGCGGCGCTCGATGTCGCCGCTGGCGGTGCGCCATTCGGTGATCAGGCCGATCACCGGGTGCGGCGACTGCTTGTCGTTCTCGGTGCTGTTGGCGCCTTCCAGGCCGGCGACGTGGCGCGCGTAGTCCACCACCGCCGCCTGCATGCCGTAGCAGATGCCGAAGTACGGGATGCCGGCTTCGCGCGCGGTCTTCGAGGCCAGGATCTTGCCCTCGAAGCCGCGGTCGCCGAAGCCGCCCGGCACCAGGATGCCGTCCACGCCCTCCAGCGCCCGCTCGCCTTCGCGCTCGATTTCGGCCGATTCGAGCCAGCGCAGCGTCACCTTGGTGCGCTGGCGCAGGCCGCCGTGCTTGAGCGCCTCGGCCAGCGACTTGTAGGCGTCCTGGTGGTCCACGTACTTGCCGACGACGGCGATCGTGACCGCGTCCACCGGATGCTCGGACGCGTCCACCACCGCTTCCCACTGCGAGAGGTCGGCCTGCGGCGCCGCGCGGTCGCCCAGGCGCAGGCAGTCGACCACGATCTGGTCCAGGCCCTGTGCCTGCAGCCACATCGGCAGCTTGTAGATGTTGTCCAGGTCGATGGCGGAGATCACCGCCTTTTCCGGGACGTTGGTGAACAGCGCGATCTTGCGGCGCTCGCTGTCGGGCAGCGGCTGCTCGCTGCGGCACACCAGCACGTCGGGCTGGATGCCGATCGAGCGCAGTTCCTTCACCGAATGCTGGGTCGGCTTGGTCTTCAGCTCGCCTGCCGCCGCGATCCACGGCACCAGGGTGAGGTGCATGAACAGCGCCTTGTCCGGGCCGCGCTCGGTGCGCAGCTGGCGGATCGCCTCCAGGAACGGCAGCGACTCGATGTCGCCGACCGTGCCGCCGATCTCCACCAGCGCCACGTCGTAGCCGGCGGTGGCCGCGTCGATGCTGCGCTTGATCTCGTCGGTGATGTGCGGGATCACCTGCACGGTGCCGCCGAGGTAGTCGCCGCGGCGCTCCTTGCGGATCACCGCCTCGTAGACCTTGCCGGCGCTGATCGAGTTGCGGCCGCTCAGGCGCGTGTTGACGAAGCGCTCGTAGTGGCCGAGGTCCAGGTCGGTCTCGGCGCCGTCGTCGGTGACGTAGACCTCGCCGTGCTGGAACGGGCTCATCGTGCCCGGGTCGACGTTGATGTAGGGATCCAGCTTCATCAGCGTGACCCGCAGGCCGCGCGCCTCCAGGATCGCCGCCAGCGAGGCGGCGGCGATGCCCTTGCCTAGCGAAGACACCACGCCCCCGGTGACGAAGATCAGGGGGGTGACGGGGCTTGCGGGATTCATGGCGGCAGCGGCTCGCTGGAAAGCCCCATTCTACGCGACAATGGCGGGATGAGCAGCCGTTACGATGCCGCAGATATCGAGGTCCTGTCGGGCCTCGACCCGGTCCGCCGCAGGCCGGGCATGTACACCGACACCGCCCGCCCCAACCACCTCGCCCAGGAAGTCATCGACAACTCGGTGGACGAGGCCCTGGCCGGCCACGCCCGCGAAATCGAGGTGGTGCTGCGCGCCGACGGCTCCTGCGAGGTCTCCGACGACGGCCGCGGCATGCCGGTGGACGTGCACCCGGAGGAGAAGGTCCCGGGCGTGGAGCTGATCCTCACCCGGCTGCACGCCGGCGGCAAGTTCAGCAACCGCAACTACACGTTCTCCGGCGGCCTGCACGGCGTCGGCGTCAGCGTGGTGAATGCGTTGTCGAAGCGGCTCGACGTGTGGATCAAGCGCGACGGCAACGAGTACCACATGGCCTTCGCCGGCGGCGAGCGCGCGAGCGCGCTGGAAGTGGCCGGCAGCGTCGGCAGGCGCAACACCGGCACGCGGCTGCGCTTCTGGCCGGATCCGAAGTACTTCGACAGCCCCCGGTTCAACCTGCGCGCGCTGCGCCACCTGCTGCGGGCCAAGGCGGTGCTGTGCCCCGGCCTCACCGTGCGCCTGCTCGACGAGGCCAGCGGCGAGCGCGACGAGTGGCGCTACGACGACGGCCTGCGCGCCTACCTGTCCAGCGAGTTGCAGAAGGGCGGGCTGCAGAAGACGGAACTGCTGCCGCCGGACCTGTTCACCGGCTCGCTGAAGAAGGAGACCGAGATCGTCGACTGGGCCATCGCCTGGGTCGCCGACGGCGAGCTGGTGCAGGAAAGCTACGTCAACCTCATCCCCACCGCGCAGCACGGCACCCACGTCAACGGCCTGCGCACCGGCTGCACCGACGCGCTGCGCGAGTTCTGCGACTTCCGCAACCTGCTGCCGCGCGGCGTCAAGCTGGCGCCGGAGGACGTGTGGGACCGCGCCGCGTTCGTGCTGTCGCTGAAGATGACCGAGCCGCAGTTCAGCGGCCAGACCAAGGAGCGCCTGAGCTCGCGCCAGGCCGCGGGCTTCGTCGAATCCGCCGCGCACGACGCGTTCTCGCTCTGGCTCAACCAGCACGTGGAGCTCGGCGAGAAGATCGCGCAGCTGGCGATCGAGCGCGCCAGCGCGCGACTCAAGACCGAGAAGCAGGTCACGCGCAAGAAGGTCACCCAGGGCCCCGCCCTGCCCGGCAAGCTCGCCGACTGCATCAGCCAGGACCTGTCGCGCACCGAGCTGTTCCTGGTGGAGGGCGATTCGGCCGGCGGCAGCGCGCGGCAGGCGCGCGACAAGGACTTCCAGGCGATCCTGCCGCTGCGCGGCAAGATCCTCAACACCTGGGAAGTGGCGTCCGGCGGCGTGCTCGCCTCCAGCGAGGTCCACGACCTGGCGGTGGCGATCGGCTGCGACCCGGGCAAGGACGACATCTCCGGGCTGCGCTACGGCAAGGTCGTGATCCTCGCCGACGCCGACTCCGACGGGCTGCACATCGCCACCCTGCTCTCGGCGCTGTTCCTGCGCCACTTCCCGGCGCTCGTGCGCGAGGGCCACGTGTTCGTGGCGATGCCGCCGCTGTTCCGGGTGGACGTGGGCAAGCAGGTGTTCTACGCGCTGGACGAGGAGGAGAAGCGGCTGCTGCTGGAACGCATCGAGCGCGAGAAGCTCAAGGGCGCGGTGCACGTCACCCGCTTCAAGGGCCTGGGCGAGATGAATCCGGCGCAGTTGCGCGAATCCACGATCCATCCCGACACCCGCCGGCTGGTGCAGCTGACGGTGGACGACGCGGTGGAAACCGCGTCGCTGATGGACATGCTGCTGGGCAAGAAGCGCGCCGGGGACCGCAAAGCCTGGCTGGAAAGCAAGGGCGACCTCGCGACGCTCGAGGTCTGACCCCCAGGCGCGGACGCGGGTCACGCTTTCAGGTTCCTGACCGACGCCGCGCTTCGGCCGGCGGGCGGGCGCGGGTATCCTCGCGGCGCTTTTCGCCTTTTTTCCTGGGGATTCGCGCATGCGCGCACGCACTCCGGCCATCCTGGCCGCCTTCCTGCTGGCCGCGGCCGGCGCCACCCCGGCGCAGGTGCCGGCCGATCATTTCGCGCGCCATGCGGAAGTGTCCTCGGTGAGCCTGTCGCCCGGCGGCGACTATGTCGCCCTCGCCGTGCCCGCCGCCGACGGCATGGAAACCCAGCTGCAGATCCTGCGGCTGGATGGCAGCGGCGACACGCAGGTGCTGCGCTTCGGGCCGCAGCAGCACGTCGCCGACCTGGTCTGGTCGGCGGACGACCAGATCGTGGTTTCGCGCGCCCGGATGGAGCCGCTGGAGGCGCGCCCCTACAGCTACGGCGAGCTGATGAGCTCGGACGTGCGCGGCAAGAACCAGGAAACGCTGTTCGCCTACGTCCCCGACGACGGCAACAAGCGCGGCCGGCGCAAGGACCGCGGTTTCGCCACCGTGGTCAAGGTGCTCGACAAGTCGCCCGGCAAGGTGCTGGTGGATTTCACCGCGTGGCCCACCAGCCGCGGCGACGATGAACTCACCACCTCCATCTACGAGGTGGACACGCGTACCGGGCACCGCGAGCTGGTCGAGCAGACGGGCGACACCGCCGTCTTCATGTTCGACCACTCCGGCAAGGCCCGCCTGAAGGTCACCCGCGACGAGAACGACGACCCGGTGCTGGCCTACCGGCCGCTGCCGACGAGCGACTGGTCCCCGGTGCCGGAATCGCTGGCCGGCTATTCCATGAGCCTGCTGCACGTCGCGCCGGACGACAACACCGCCTGGGCGGAGATCGTGGACGGTGGCGAACCCGGCCAGCTGTACCAGGTCGACCTCGCCGCCGGCACGCGGATCCGCATCGCCGGCCGCGACGACGTCGAGATCGCCCGCGTGCTGTACGCGGGCCACGACGGCGCGCCGTTCGCGGTGATCTACGACGAGGAAAAACCCTCGGTGCAGTACCTCGACCCGGCGTCGGAATGGGCACAGCTGCACGCCGGCCTGCTGAAGGCCTTCCCCGGGCAGATGGTGTCCCTGCTCGACTGGACGCGCGACGACCGCAAGGTCCTGCTGCTGGCCTGGGGCGACCGCAACCCCGGCGGCTACTACGTGTTCGACCGCGACAACCGCCAGCTGCAGCTGGTCAACGAGCTGATGCCCTGGCTGCAACCCGCGCAGCTGGCACCGAGCCGGCCGATCAGCTTCCGGACCGGCGACGGGCTGACGCTGCATGGCCTCTACACGGCGCCCGCCACGCCGGGCCCGAAGCCGCTGGTGGTGATGCCGCACGGCGGGCCGCATGGCATCTATGACAGCTGGGGCTTCGACAGCGATGCGCAATTCCTCGCCAGCCGCGGCTATGGCGTGCTGCAGGTGAACTACCGAGGTTCCGGCGGCCGCGGCAAGGCGTTCATCGAGCGCGGCTACGGCGAATGGGGCGGCAAGATGCAGGACGACCTCGCCGACGGCGTCCGCTGGGCGATCGCCGAGGGGCTCGCCGATCCCGCGCGCATCTGCACCTATGGGGCCAGCTACGGCGGCTATGCGGCGATGATGCAGCCGATCCGCTATCCGGACCTGTACCAGTGCGCGATCGGCTACGTCGGCGTGTACGACCTGGACGTGATGAAGCGCGAGGGCGACATCAACGACCGCGCATCCGGACGGCGTTACATGGATCGCGTGCTGGGCACCGATCCGGCCCGCCTGGCCGCCTGGTCGCCCGCGCGCAACGTGGACAAGATCCGCGTCCCCGTGTTCCTGGTCCAGGGCAGCATCGACAAGCGCGTGCCGATGGACCAGTTCAATGCGCTCAAGCGGGCGTTCGAAGGGCGTGGCATCGCGGTGGAGACGATGGTCGCCGAGGGCGAGGGCCACGGCTTCTACAAACCCGAAAACCGCGCCGAGCTCTACCGGCGAATGGAAGCCTTCCTCGACAAGTACATCGGCGCGGGCGCGGTCGCCCGCTGAGCCGGGGGCGGCGCTAGCCGAGCGCCGCCCGCAACAGCGCGCGCAGCACCTGCTGCGTGCGCGCCGCCTTCGCCTCGTCCCAGGCGAAGCTGTCCTCGTCCATGTAGATGCGCTGGCTGATCTCCAGCTGCACCGCGTCGATCCCGCGCCCGGGTTCCCCGTAGTGGCGGGTGATGTAGCCGCCCTGGAAGCGTCCGTTGACGACCCAGTCGAAGGCGTCCTGCCCGGCCAGCACGTCTTCCAGGCGCGCCTGCAGCGCCGGCGAGCAGCTACGGCCGCCCGCGGTGCCGAGGTTGAGGTCGGGCAGCCGTCCCTCGAACAGGAACGGCAGCTCGCCGCGAATCGAATGCCCTTCCCACAGCACCACGCGGCCGTGCGCGCTGCGCAGCCGCTCCAGTTCCGTGCGCAGGCACTCGTGGTACGGACGCCAGTAGCGGTCCACGCGCGCGGCCACTTCCGCCGCATCGGGTTCCTCGCCGTCCCGGTACACGGGCTGGTCGCAGAACTGGCGCAGCGGGCACAGGCCCGTGGTGTTCCGGCCCGGGTACAGCGACGTGTCGTCGGGCGGCCGGTTGAGGTCGACCACGTAGCGCGAATAGCAGGGCACCAGCACCGTCGCGCCGAGGGCCATGGCGAAGGCATACAGGCGCGCGACATGCCAGTCGGTGTCGGGCGCGCGACGCGCCGAGGGCGTCATCCGCGCCGCCAGCGCCTTCGGGATCTCGTTGCCGTCGTGCGGCAGGCTCACCAGCAATGGCGCATTGCCGCGATGCAGGGTGTAGATGGTGTCGGTCATTCCCCCTCCTGGCGCATCAGCACCACTTCCTCGGCCGAGGTGGGGTGGATCGCCACCGTGTCGTGGAGGTCCGCGAGCGTGACGCCGCGCTTCAGCGCCACGGCGAACCCCTGCAGGATCTCGTCCACCCCTTCCCCGAGCAGGTGGATGCCCACCACCCGCTGGCCCTGCGGGCCGGCGTCCGCCTCCCCGACGCACACCAGCTTGAACAGGCTGCGCTGCGGGGAATCCGCGAGCGCGTGCAGCATCGGCCTGAAGCCGGCACGGTACACCCGAACGGCCTCGCCGTGCCGCTGGCGCGCCGCTTCCTCGGTGAGGCCGACGCTGCCCAGGGGAGGATGGGAGAAGACGACGGTCGGAATGGCGTCGTAGTCGAGCCTGGCGGCCGCATCGCCGCCGAAGAGCCGGTCCATCAACCGCCGGGCCGCCGCGATGGCGACCGGCGTCAGGGCCACGCGGTCGGTGAGGTCACCCACCGCGTGCACGCCCTCGGCGGAGGTGCGCTGGAACGCATCGACGGCCACATGCCCTCGCGCATCCACCGCGACGCCTGCCTCGGCCAGGCCGAGGGCGTCGCTGTTCGGACGCCGCCCCGTGGCGAGGATCACCTGCTCGAACGGGCCGGCGTCGCGGCCGGCGGCGTCGCGCAGCAACACCGCGCCCGGCGTGCCGTGGAGGCTGCGCACTTCATGGCCGAAGTGCACGCGGATGCCCTGCTGCACGTAATCCCCGACCAGCTGCGCGGCCAGGTCCGCATCGAAGCCCCTGAGCAGCTGGCGGCCCCGGACGAAAAGCTCGACCCGGCTGCCCAGCGACTGCAGCACCGCCGCCAGCTCGACCGCGACATAGCCGCCGCCGACCAGCGCCACCCGCGCCGGTGCCGCCTGCAGCTGGAAGAAGCCATCGGAATCGATGCCGAGCCCGGCGCCGGGGATGTCCGGCCGCGACGGGCGTCCCCCGGTGGCGAGCAGGACCTGCCGCGCGCGCAGGCGGACGCCGTTGTCGCAGGCCACCACGCCCGCCCCTTCCAGCCGACCGCGCACCGGCATCAGCGCGATGCCGGCGCTTTCCAGGCGGCGCAGGTAGCCCTGGTGGATGTTGGCGATGTACCCCTGCCGCGACGCGATGAATGCCGGCCAGTCGAGCGTCGGCAGGCCGGCAGGCAGGCGGAACCCCAGCTGCGCGGCCAGCGACGCCTTCTGCGCCAGGTCCGCCGCGAGCCACATCGCCTTCTTCGGCACGCAGCCGGCGTTGACGCAGGTGCCGCCGAGTTCGCGGGGTTCCAGCAGGGCCACGCGCGCGCCGTGCTGCGCCGCGCGGAACGCGCCGGCGAGTCCGCCCGAACCGCCGCCGAGGACCACCAGGTCGAAGTCGGCGGCGTCGCGGCTCACGCGAAGCGTTCCAGCCGGTAGGGCGCGGGATCGATGCCCGGCGCCTTGCCGGTGACCAGGTCGGCGAGCAGGTGCGCCGTGGCGATGCTCATGCTCACCCCGAGCATGCCGTGGCCGGTGGCAAGCCATTGCCCGGGGCGTCCGGGCACCGGCCCGAGCACCGGGACGTCGTCCACCGTCATCGGCCGCCAGCCGTACCATTCCTCCTGCTTCACCGGGCCGACGCCCTCGTGCAGGTACTCGCGCGCCGCGCGCTCCAGCGCGTCGAGCCGCCGCCGGGTCAGCGCCTGGTCGTAGCCGGAGAATTCCATCGTGCTGCCGAGCCGATAGCCGCTGGACCAGGTGCTCACGCAGACGCTGCGCTCCTGCAAGGTCAGCGGTCGCTTCGGCACCAGCGCCGGTCGCGTGTAGGTGATCGAGTAGCCCTTGCCCGGCTGCATCACCCGCGACAGCAGCGGCACGCGCAGGCGGCGGGCCAGCTTCGGCGACCACGCGCCCACCGCCAGCACGACGTCGGCGCAACGCAGCGCACCGCGCGTGGTGTCCACGCGGAGGCCGCGGCCTTCGCGTTCGATGCCGAGCACCTCGTGCCCCTCGTCGATGTGGCCGCCGGCCGCGCGCAGCGCGCGCGCCAGGCCCTGGACGTAGCGATCCGGGCGCAGGCTGGCATCGCCGGGGTAGCGGGCGACGCCGACCACGCCCTCGCGCAGCGCCGGCTCGTCACGCAGGTAGGTCGGCCCGTCGATCACCTCGCTCTCGATGCCGAGTTCCGCCAGCCAGGCCAGCTCGCGGCGGTAGTCCTCGAGCGCGCGCTCGTCGCGGAACACGTGGTCGGTGCCGGTCTCGGCGAAGTCGCAGTCGATGTCGTGCCGCGCCAGCCATTCCGGGAATTCGCGCCGGGAGGCCTGCAAAAGCGCCGCGCGCGCGGCGCCGCTGCGCATCATCCTGGCGTGGGTGCAGTTGCCGGCGAAGCGCAGCAGCCATGACCACAGGCCTGGATCCACGCGCGGCTTCAGGTACAGCGGTGCATCGGGCGTCAGCATCCAGCGCATCGCGCGCAGCACCTGGCCCGGCGCCGCCAACGGCAAGGCGTGGCTCGGCGTCAGCGTTCCGCAGTTGCCGTGCGAACTGCCGCATCCCACCGTGCCCGCATCCACCACGCGCACGCCGCGACCGGCTTCGGCCAGCGCCAGCGCGCAGGCCAGGCCGACGACGCCCGCGCCCACCACCACCACGTCGCTCTCCCTGCCCCCGTCGGCCGCCGGACGAACCGCGGCCGAAGCCCCCGACTCTTCTTGCATTGCAGCAATTTCTCCTGAACGAGACAGCGTCCGACCCCGGTGGAACCGTTTGCGACGGCGATTTCCGCCGATGCGCCGCACTGCAGCATGACACCCTGCCCATTGTCTGCCTATTTGCATCGCGCTGTCAGCGCCGCTGCCGCGGCGATGCCGGCCCATGCAAGGACCGCCGGCCCCCGCCGGCCCACCGTCAATGTCCAGGGGTCACAAATGCACTTGAATGCTCGTCTCCTCGGTGCGGCGATCGCCGCCGCGCTCGCGTTTTCCGCTTCCGCCCAGGCCGCCATGCCCGACACCTCCCCGGCCACACGCCGCGCCCTCGGGCTGATCGAAGGCCACGCCGCCGCGGTGCGCCGCGCCGATGCCGACGCCTTCGTCCCGCGCGGCGTCCTCGTCGACGCCGACGGCACCGAACATGCCCGCTTCGCCCGCACCTGGCAGGGGATGCCGGTGATCGGCGGCGACGTGGTGGTGCATTCGCGCAATGGCCAGTTCCGCGGCGCCAGCCTGACCCTGGGCACCCGCTCGAGGCCCGCACTGCACGGCGGCATCGGCGCCGACCGCGCGATCGTGGAAGCCGGCGTCGCCTTCGGCACCGGCTTCGCCGGCGTGCCGACCGCGCGCCGGGTCGTCTACGCGCGCGGCACCACGCCGGTCCTCGCCTGGGAAGTGCTGATGCAGGGCACGAAGGCCGACCAGACGCCGACGGAGATGCACTACTTCGTCGACGCGCGCAGCGGCCGCATCCTCGACCGCTACGACGGCGTCAAGACCGCCAAGGGCAAGCCGGGCGGCGGCGGCACCACCTGCACCGGCGCCGCCACCGGCACCGGCCAGTCGCTGTTCTCCGGCGACGTGGCGATCGGCACCGCGCGTTGCGGGGACGGCAGCTACCAGATGCGCGACACGGGACGCGGCGGCGGCTACACCACCGACATGGCCAACCGCACCAACGGCTCGGGCACGGTCTTCGCCGACGCCGACAACAACTGGGGCGACAACGGCACCTCCAACCGCGCGACCGTCGCGGTGGATGCGCACTACGGCGTGGCCGAGACCTGGGACTACTACCTGTCCGTGCACGGCCGCAGCGGGATCGCCGACGACGGCAAGGGCGCCCTGAGCCGCGTGCACTACGGCCGCAACTACGCCAACGCGTTCTGGAGCGACAGCTGCTTCTGCATGACCTTCGGCGACGGCGACGGCCGCAGCGTCCATCCGCTGGTGGCGATCGACGTTGCCGGCCACGAGATGAGCCATGGCGTCACCTCGCGCACCGCGGACCTGATCTACTCCGGCGAGTCCGGCGGCCTCAACGAGGCGACCTCGGACATCTTCGGCACCATGGTCGAGTACTTCTCCAACAACGCCAGCGACCGGCCCGACTACCTGATCGGCGAGGAGATCTACATGAACAACGCGGCGGGCACGAAAGCGCTCCGCTACATGTTCAAGCCGAGCCTGGACGGGGCCTCGCCCGACTGCTACAGCAGCAACCTGGGCAACCTCGACGTCCACTACAGCTCCGGCGTCGCCAACCACGCCTTCTACCTGATGGCGGAAGGCGCCGCGGTCCCGTCGGGCTTCAACCTCGCCGCTTCGCAGCTGGTGTGCAACGGGAATACCTCGGCAGGGGGCATCGGCCGCGACGCCGCCTCGAAGGTCTGGTACCGCGCGCTGACGGTGTACATGACCTCCGCCACCAACTACGCCGGCGCGCGTGCGGCGACGCTGCAGGCGGCCGCCGACCTCTACGGCGCGGGTTCGTCGCAGTACAACGGCGTGGCTTCGGCGTGGAGCGCTGTCGGCGTCAACTGACCGTCGGCACCGGCACGAACGGAAACGGCCCGCGATGCGCGGGCCGTTTCCGTTTCCCGGCGTCGCGGCCCCCCCGGGTCAGTGGGGGTGGCCGCCCTCTCCGTGGACGTGGCCGTGCTCGAGTTCCTCGGCGGTGGCCTCGCGCACGTCCACGATCTCGATGTCGAAGTGCAGGTCCTTGCCGGCCATCGGGTGGTTGAGGTCGACGTCGACCACGCTCATGCCGACCTTCTCGATCGTCACCGCGCGCGGCCCGAAGTTGGTGTTCAGCACGACCTGCATGCCAGGCGCGAGACGCTGGCTGCCGAAGTGCTTCTTCGGCACGCGCTGGACCATGCCCTCGCGCTTCTCGCCGTAGGCGTCGGCGGCGGGCACGTCGACCGCGAACTTCTCGCCGGCCTCGCGGCCTTCCATCGCCTTCTCCAGGCCCGGGATGATGTTGCCGTGGCCGGCCAGGATCGCCAGCGGCTCGCGCCCCTCCGAGCTCTCCACCGGCTCGGCGCCCTGCTCGGCAACGGCGTAGTGGAAGCGGACGACGCGGTCTTTTTCGATCTTCATGGCTGGGATAGCATCCGGCGAATGGGGTCGCATTATCCGGGCAACGCGGGCCGCAGGCCAAATCCGCGGGCAGTCGGCCCGTGGCGGGCCGCCATGGCGACGACGGTGCTGCTGCTCGCGGGCGTGCTCGCCGGCTGCGCCGGCGACGCCCCCGTGCGCGATGCGGCGCCAAGGGCCTCGCGCCAATGGGGCAACGCCACGCCCGCCGATCCCGCGGCCGCGAACGCCGTGCTGATGCGCGCGCTCAGCCTGGTCGGCACGCCGTACCGCTACGGCGGCAACACGCCCGAGGGCGGCTTCGATTGCAGCGGCCTGGTGACCTACGTGTTCCGCGACATGCTCGACCTGCGCCTGCCGCGGACCTCGCGCGAGCTCGCCCGCTACCAGGGCCCGCCGATCCCGCCGGCGCGGCTGGCGCCCTCGGACCTGGTGTTCTTCGGCGACGGCGGGCAGGTCAGCCACGTCGGCATCTATGTCGGCGAGGGCCGCTTCGTGCACGCCCCCAGCACCGGCGGGACGGTCCGCCTGGATCGCCTCGACGGCGCCTGGTGGCGGGACCACTACAGCGGCGCGAAGCGCGTCCTGTAGGGCGCAGCCGGGCCGCCGAGCGCCCCGCGCAGGTGATGGCGGCGCGATCAAGTCCCTGAATAGGCACGGGAAATCCGCCCTGCTTCACACCCTCATAACGGAATTTGAACCAACGGGCGTTGGTTTCCGGGCAGGATCACGCATCGCTCACTTCCGTCTAAAGCGCGTGACGACAACCGCCCCGAACACATCCGGCCGCCTTGCCGCCATCCGCCGCCCGCTCGCGGGCGCCGTCCTCGCCGCCTGCCTGTGCGGTGCCGCCCTCCCCGCCCTTGCCGGGCCGGAGACGGTGGCCAGCGGCACGCCCGAAGCCGCGCTGGCCGCCCCGTCCATGACCCCGGACGCCGGCCTGTCCGCCCTGCCTGCGACGACCTCCCACCTTTCGTCCGCCGTCTCCGCCTTCCCGGCCGCCGACGCGCAAGCCGCGCCGGAAGCCACCACCGGCAGCCGCGTCCAGGGCGTGCTCAAGCGCGCCCTCGCGCTGCTCGGCACGCCGTACCGCTGGGGCGGCACCACCACCGCCGGCTTCGACTGCAGCGGCCTGGTGGGCTACGTGTTCCGCACCACCCTGGGCATCGAGCTGCCGCGCGTGTCGCGCGACATGGCCCGCCAGGGCCAGCGCGTCGACCGCGCCGAGATGTCGCCGGGCGACCTGGTGTTCTTCGGTCGCCGCGGCAAGGTCGACCACGTCGGCATCTACCTCGGCGACGGCCGCTTCGTGCACGCGCCGCGCACCGGCCGCGACGTCACCGTGTCCTCGCTCGACGGCGGCTACTGGGGCGCCAAGTTCCTGCAGGCCCGCCGCGTCGCCGGCAGCTGACCGGCGCCGCAAGCCGTGCAGGCGGGGCTACTTCGCCCCGCCGTCCACGAACGTCCCGTAGGGCGCCAGCTGGTCGGCGATCGCCTTGCCGTCGCCGACCACGATGATCGACTGCCCGCCGGGCACCCAGTACTTGCGCGCCATCGCCTGCACCTGCCCGGCGTCCACCGCGCGGATCCGCGGCACGTACTCGCCCAGGAACGTGGCCGGCAGGCCATTGACCCAGTTGTTGGCCAGGGTGCCGGCGACCGCGCCCTGCAGCTGGTTGCTGATCAGGTAGCCACCGGCGACGTAGCGCTTGGTGTCCTCCAGTTCCTGCGCGGGCACCGGCTCGCCGGCCAGCCGCTCGAATTCCTTGAAGAACTCGGAGATCGCGGCGCCGGTCACCTCGTTGCGCACGTCCGCGCCGGCCTGCACGCGGCCGCCGTTGCGAGCCGGCGACTGGTAGGCGCTGGCGCCGTAGGTGTAGCCCTTGTCCTCGCGCAGGTTCTGGTTGACGCGGCTGCTGAAGCCGCCGCCCAGCACCGTGCTCGCCAGTTGCAGCGGCACGTAGTCGGCGTCGGTCGCCGGGATCGCGGGTCGTCCCAGCCGGATCGCCGACTGCACGCTGCCATCGCGCTGCACCAGGACGCGCGACGCGGGCGCCTCTCGGCGCGCGGGCGCGGTGTCGGCCAGCGCATCGCCAGTGGCGCGCCAGTCGCCCAGCGCGGCCTGCGCCATGCGCACCGCGGCGTCCGCATCG
>DASWQG010000028.1:0-2720 GCA_036403775.1 Luteimonas sp. | reverse complement strand
CATGCGGCGGAAGCTGTCTCGGCGCCGCGCCATGTCCGGGAACGGCGCGGGGATCGCCATCAATCCGCGCAGCGCCAGTCCCGGCAGGGACGCCGCCTCGTCCGCGAGCGCGGCCACGTCCGCGGGCGCGGCGCCGTGCTTGCCCGGCTCGGCGTCGATGTTGACCTGGATGAGGACGTTGAGCGGCGGCAGCCCCGGCGCGCGCGCGGCCGACAGCGCGCGCAGCAGCCGGGGGCGGTCCACGGTCTGCACCCAGTCGAAGCGCTGCGCCGCCAGCGCGGCCTTGTTCGACTGCAGGTGGCCGATGAGGTGCCACTCGATGCCGTCGTCGGCGAGCGCGTCCTGTTTCGCCACCGCCTCCTGCACGTAGTTCTCGCCCAGCGCCGGCACCTCGCCGGGGCGCGTCCGTCGCCACTCGGCGACCAGTTCCGCGACCGCCGTCGCACTCTGGAGCTTGCTCACCGCCAACAATCGGGGACATGGCCGACCCGCCTCCCGGGCCGCGTTTTCAAGGCTTTGCAGGAGGCGGGGCAGGGGGGTCGGCATTTGTGCCTATACTGCCGCAACGCGGCCGATCCTATCCAGCGACGCGCCCGACGACACGCCTGGCAACACGGGGGAAGCACCAACGATGGACATCGCCGAACTGCTGGCATTCTCGGTGAAGAACAAGGCCTCCGACCTGCACCTGTCGGCCGGCCTGCCGCCGATGATCCGGGTGGATGGCGACGTGCGCCGGATCAACATCCCGGCGCTGGACCACAAGCAGGTGCACGCGCTCGTGTACGACATCATGTCGGACAAGCAGCGCCGCGACTACGAGGAATTCCTCGAGGTCGACTTCTCCTTCGAGATCTCGGGCCTCGCCCGCTTCCGCGTCAACGCGTTCAACCAGAACCGCGGCGCCGGCGCCGTGTTCCGCACCATTCCGTCCGAGGTGCTGACCCTCGAGCACCTGGGCTGCCCCAAGATCTTCCAGGACCTGATCGACCAGCCCCAGGGCCTGATCCTGGTCACCGGGCCGACCGGTTCCGGCAAGTCCACCACGCTGGCGGCGATGCTGGACCACATCAACAAGAACGAGTACGGCCACATCCTCTCGGTCGAGGACCCGATCGAGTTCGTGCACACCTCGCAGAAGTGCCTGGTCAACCAGCGCGAGGTGCACCGCGACACGCACGGCTTCGCCGAGGCGCTGCGCTCGGCGCTGCGCGAGGACCCGGACATCATCCTGGTCGGCGAAATGCGCGACCTGGAGACCATCCGCCTGGCGCTGACCGCCGCGGAGACCGGCCACCTCGTGTTCGGCACCCTGCACACCTCGTCGGCGGCCAAGACCATCGACCGCATCATCGACGTGTTCCCGGCCGGCGAGAAGCCGATGGTGCGCTCGATGCTGTCCGAGTCGCTGCGCGCGGTGATCTCGCAGGCACTTCTGAAGAAGATCGGCGGCGGCCGCACCGCGGCGTGGGAGATCATGGTCGGCACGCCCGCCATCCGCAACCTGATCCGCGAGGACAAGGTGGCGCAGATGTATTCGGCGATCCAGACCGGCCAGCAGTACGGCATGATGACCCTCGACCAGCACCTGCAGGAGCTGGTCAAGCGCTCGCTGATCGCCAAGCAGCAGGCGCGCGAGTACGCCAAGGACAAGCGGCTGTTCGACTGAACGGCCCGGAGCACGCCATGAGCACCCCCAACCCCACCGGCACCGGCATCGACTTCACCTCCTTCCTGAAGCTGATGGCCCACCAGAAGGCCTCGGACCTGTTCATCACCGCCGGCATGCCGCCGTCGATGAAGGTGCACGGAAAGATCACCCCGATCACGCAGAGCCCGCTGACGCCGCAGCAGTCGCGCGACCTGGTGCTGAACGTGATGACGCCGCCGCAGCGCGAGGAGTTCGAGCGCACGCACGAGTGCAACTTCGCGATCGGCGTCGCCGGCGTCGGCCGCTTCCGCGTGTCCTGCTTCTACCAGCGCAACCAGGTCGGGATGGTGCTGCGCCGCATCGAGACCAAGATCCCGAGCGTGGACGAGCTGGCGCTGCCGCCGATCATCAAGACGCTGGCGATGACCAAGCGCGGCATCATCATCTTCGTCGGCGCGACCGGCACCGGCAAGAGCACCTCGCTCGCGGCGATGATCGGCTACCGCAACCAGAACTCGACCGGGCACATCATCACCATCGAGGACCCGATCGAGTTCGTGCACAAGCACGAGGGCTGCATCATCACCCAGCGCGAGGTCGGCATCGACACCGAGAGCTGGGAGGCGGCGCTGAAGAACACCCTGCGCCAGGCGCCCGACGTGATCATGATCGGCGAGGTCCGCACCCGCGAGGGCATGGACCACGCCATCGCCTTCGCCGAGACCGGCCACCTGGTGCTGTGCACGCTGCACGCCAACAACGCCAACCAGGCGATGGACCGCATCATCAACTTCTTCCCGGAAGACCGCCGCGGCCAGCTGCTGATGGACCTGTCGCTCAACCTCAAGGGCGTGGTCGCGCAGCAGCTGATCCCGACGCCGGACGGCAAGGGCCGCCGGGTGGCGATGGAGATCCTGCTCGGCACGCCGCTGGTGCAGGACTACATCCGCGACGGCGAGGTCAGCAAGCTGAAGGAAGTCATGAAGGAATCGACCAACCTCGGCATGAAGACCTTCGACCAGGCCCTGTTCGAGCTCTACCAGGCCGGCGAGATCAGCTACGAGGACGC
>DASWQG010000027.1:0-9874 GCA_036403775.1 Luteimonas sp. | reverse complement strand
TCGACTTCAAGCGCGACAAGGAAGGCATCCCGGCGCGCGTGGAGCGGATCGAGTACGACCCCAACCGCACCGCGCACATCGCGCTGCTGTGCTACGTCGACGGCGAGCGCCGCTACATCATCGCGCCCAAGGGCCTGAAGGCCGACGAGCAGGTGATCGCGGGCTCCGATGCCCCGATCAAGGTCGGCAACACGCTGCCGCTGCGCAACATCCCGGTCGGCTCCACCGTGCACTGCATCGAGATGAAGCCGGGCAAGGGCGCGCAGATGGCCCGCGCCGCCGGCGCCGGCGTGCAGCTGGTCGCCCGCGAGGGCGTCTACGCCATGCTCCGCCTGCGCTCGGGCGAGATGCGCAAGGTGCCGGCCGAGTGCCGCGCCACCATCGGCGAGGTCGGCAACGACGAGCACAACCTGGAGAAGCTGGGCAAGGCCGGCGCCAAGCGCTGGCGCGGCGTGCGCCCGACCGTCCGCGGCGCGGCCATGAACCCGGTCGACCACCCGCACGGCGGCGGCGAGGCCAAGGCCGGCCAGGGCAACCCGCACCCGGTCACCCCGTGGGGCGTCCCGACCAAGGGTTACAAGACCCGCAAGAACAAGCGCACGCAGCAGTTCATCGTGCGCGACCGCAGGAGCTGACCGGCATGGCACGTTCACTGAAGAAGGGTCCGTTCGTCGACCACCACCTGATCAAGAAGGTGGAGACGGCGGGCAACAACAAGAAGCCGATCAAGACCTGGTCGCGCCGCTCGATGGTCATGCCGGAAATGGTGGGCTTCACCATCGCCGTGCACAACGGCAAGAACCACATCCCGGTGCTGGTCAACGAGAACATGGTCGGCCACAAGCTCGGCGAGTTCGCCATGACCCGCACGTTCAAGGGCCATGGCGGCGACAAGAAGGCCGGGAAGTAAGGAGATGGCTATGGAAGCGAAGGCAATCCTGCGCACCGCGCGCATCTCCCCCCAGAAGGCCCGCCTGGTCGCCGACCAGGTGCGCGGGCTGTCGGCCGAGCGCGCCGTCAACCTGCTGAAGTTCTCGGACAAGAAGGCCGCCCACATGATCCGCAAGGTCGTCGAATCGGCGATCGCCAACGCGGAGAACAACCAGGGCGCCGACGTGGACGAGCTGAAGGTCACCACCATCATGGTCGACGAGGGCCCCACGCTGAAGCGCTTCATGGCGCGCGCAAAGGGCCGTGGCACGCGCATCCTCAAGCGCACCAGCCACATCACCGTCGTCGTCGGCGAGGGCAAGTAAATGGGTCATAAAGTTCATCCCACCGGCATCCGCCTTGGCATCTCCAAGGACTGGAACTCCAAGTGGTTCGCCGGCAAGAAGGAATACGCCGACTACCTGGCGGCCGACCTCAAGGTCCGCGAGATGCTGCGCAAGAAGCTGGCCGCCGCCGGGATCAGCAAGATCCTGATCGAGCGCCCGGCCAAGACCGCGCGGGTCACGATCCACACCGCCCGCCCGGGCGTGGTGATCGGCAAGCGCGGCGAGGACATCGAGAAGCTGCGCAAGGAAGTGTCCGACGTGATGGGCGTCCCCGCCCACATCAACGTCACCGAGGTGCGCAAGCCCGAGCTCGACGCGCAGCTGGTCGCCGAGTCGATCGCGCAGCAGCTCGAGCGCCGCATCATGTTCCGCCGCGCGATGAAGCGCGCCGTCGGCAACGCGATGCGCCTGGGCGCGCTGGGCATCAAGGTCAACGTGGCCGGCCGCCTGAACGGCGCCGAGATCGCCCGCTCGGAGTGGTACCGCGAGGGCCGCGTGCCGCTGCATACCCTGCGCGCGGACGTGGACTACGGCTTCGCCGAGGCCCGCACCACCTACGGGATCATCGGCATCAAGGTCTGGGTCTACAAGGGCGAGATCTTCGACTTCGCCCAGGTCGGCCAGGAGAAGCAGGACGATTCGCCGCGCGGCGGCGATCGTGGCGACCGCGGCGACCGGGCCGACCGCCCGCGTGGCCCGCGTCGTGAGCGCGAGGCGAGGGAATAAACCATGCTGCAACCCAAGCGAACCAAGTTCCGCAAGATGCACAAGGGCCGCAACGACGGCCTGTCCTGGAACGGCAATGCCGTCAGCTTCGGCGAGTACGGCCTGAAGGCGACCGCGACCGGCCAGCTGACCTCGCGCCAGATCGAGGCGGCCCGCCGCTCGATCAGCCGCTACGTCAAGCGCGGCGGCAAGATGTGGATCCGCGTGTTCCCCGACAAGCCGATCACCAAGAAGCCCATCGAAGTGCGAATGGGCTCGGGCAAGGGCAACGTCGAGTACTGGGTCGCGCAGATCCAGCCGGGCCGCATGATCTACGAGATCGAGGGCGTCGACGAGGCGACCGCGCGCGAGGCCTTCCGCCTGGCCGCCGCCAAGCTCTCGGTGACCACCACTTTCGTGACCCGGACGGTGCGCTGATGGAACTCAAGCAGATGCGACAGAAGTCGGCGGACGAGCTCCAGGCCCACCTGGCCGAGCTGCGCAAGGAGCAGTTCTCCCTGCGCATGCAGAAGGCCACTGGCCAGCTCGCCAAGACCCACGAGGCCCGCCGGGTGCGCCGCGAGATCGCGCGCGTCAACACCCTGCTCGGTGCGAAGAAGTAAGGATGGCCGAGATGACCGAAATCAATGGCAAGAAGCTGCACACGGTCGAAGGCCGCGTGGTCAGCAACAAGATGGACAAGACGGTGACGGTGCTCGTCGAGCGCCAGGTCAAGCACGCGCTGTACGGCAAGTACATCCGCCGCTCGACCAAGCTGCACGCCCACGACGCCGAGAACGCCTGCAACACCGGCGATTTCGTCCGCGTGGCCGAGTGCGCGCCGATGTCCAAGACCAAGAACTGGCGCGTGGTCGAGATCCTCGCCCGCGCGGCCGAGTAAGGAGGCCCTTGCAATGATCCAGATGCAGAGCCACCTCGACGTGGCGGACAACTCGGGCGCCAAGGAAGTGATGTGCATCAAGGTGCTCGGCGGCTCCAAGCGCCGGTACGCGCACATCGGCGACATCATCAAGGTGTCGGTCAAGGATGCGATCCCGCGCGGCAAGGTGAAGAAGGGCGAGGTCTACGACGCCGTGGTCGTGCGCACCCGCAAGGGCGTGCGCCGTCCCGACGGTTCGCTGATCCGCTTCGACGGCAACGCCGCCGTGCTGCTCAACAACAAGCACGAGCCGATCGGCACGCGCATCTTCGGGCCTGTGACCCGCGAGCTGCGCTCCGAGAAGTTCATGAAGATCGTCTCGCTCGCACCCGAAGTGCTCTGAGCGAAGGAGCAACGAAATGAACCGAATCAGGAAGGGCGACCACGTGGTGGTCACCGCCGGCAAGGACAAGGGCAAGCGCGGCGACGTGGTGAGCGTGCATGGCGACAAGGTCGTCGTGTCCAACGTGAACCTGGTCAAGCGCCACACGAAGCCGAACCCGCAGGCCAACCAGCCTGGCGGCGTGGTCGAGCGCGAGGCCCCGATCCATGTCTCGAACGTGATGCTGTTCAACCCGGCCACGGGCAAGGGCGAGCGCATCGGAACCAAGGTGCTGGAGGATGGACGCAAACTGCGTGTGTTCCGCTCCAGCGGTGAGGCGCTCGACGCCTGAGGATGCAGCGATGACGACCCGACTGGAACAGTTCTACAAGGACGAAGTGGTGCCGAAGCTGATGGAGCGCTTTGGCTACACCAACCCGATGCAGGTGCCGCGCCTGGAGAAGATCACGCTCAACATGGGCGTGGGCGAGGCCGCCACCAACAAGAAGATCCTCGAGAACGCGACCGCCGACATGGCGAAGATCGCCGGCCAGAAGCCGGTGGTCACCAAGTCGCGCGTCTCGGTGGCCTCGTTCAAGATCCGCGACGGCTGGCCGATCGGCTGCAAGGTGACGCTGCGCCGCGCGAAGATGTACGAGTTCCTCGACCGCCTGATCAACGTCTCGCTGCCCCGCGTCCGCGACTTCCGCGGCGTCTCGGGCCGCTCGTTCGACGGCCGCGGCAACTACAACATGGGCGTGAAGGAGCAGATCATCTTCCCGGAGATCGACTTCGACCAGGTCGACGCGCTGCGCGGCATGGACATCGCGATCACCACGACCGCCCGCACCAACGAGGAAGCCAAGGCCCTGCTCGAGGCCTTCCGCTTCCCGTTCCGCAACTGATCACGAGGACTTAGACAATGGCGAAGACCTCCATGGTCAACCGCGAGGCCAAGCGCGAGAAGCTGGCCAAGAAGTACGCCGCCAAGCGCGAGGCGCTGAAGAAGATCATCAGCAGCCAGGACGCGAGCTACGAGGAGAAGATGGACGCGTCGGTGAAGCTGCAGAAGCTGCCGCGCGACTCCTCCGAGAGCCGCCAGCGCAACCGCTGCGCCATGACCGGCCGCCCGCGCGGCGTGTACAGCAAGTTCGGCCTGGGCCGCAACAAGCTGCGCGAGGCCACCATGCGCGGCGACGTCCCCGGCCTGCGCAAGGCCAGCTGGTAACTCATAACCCCCCACGGATTTCGCGAAAGCGGATATCGGTGCTACTCACAAGGTGAATCCAAATGAGCATGACTGATCCCATCGCCGACATGCTGGTCCGCATCAGGAATGCGGCCGCGGTCGGCAAGCCGACGGTGAAGATGCCGTCCTCCAAGACCAAGGTCGCGATCGCCAAGGTCCTCAAGGACGAAGGCTACATCGCCGATTCGCGCGTGACCGAGGACGGCGCCAAGGCCGAGCTCGAGATCGTGCTGAAGTACTACGAAGGCAAGCCGGTCATCGAGCGCCTGCACCGCGTGTCGCGCTCGGGCCTGCGCCAGTACCGCGGCAAGGACGCGCTGCCCAAGGTCCTCGGCGGCCTCGGCGTGGCCATCATTTCCACCTCCAAGGGCATCATGACCGACGCGCAGGCGCGCCAGCAGGGCGTCGGCGGCGAAGTCCTGTGCTTCGTGGCCTAAGGGAGCTATTGCAATGTCTCGTGTAGCCAAGAAGCCGATCGCCCTGGCCAAGGGCGTCGAACTGAACATCCAGCCGACCAGCGTCGCGGTGAAGGGGCCCAAGGGCACCCTGTCCATCGCCAAGCCGGAAGGCGTCGAGGTCGCCGTCGCCGACGGCCAGGCCACCCTGTCGGCGGCCGACGCCGCGCTGGTGCCGCTGGCCGGCACGCTGCGCGCGATCCTCGCCAACATGGTCAAGGGCGTGTCCGAGGGCTTCGAGCGCAAGCTCGAGCTGGTCGGCGTGGGTTACCGCGCCTCGATGCAGGGCAAGGACCTGAACCTGGCGCTGGGCTTCTCGCACCCGGTGCTGTTCCCGGCGCCCGCCGGCATCACCATCACCACCCCGACCCAGACCGAGATCGTGGTGGCCGGCGCCGACAAGCAGCAGGTCGGCGAGGTCGCCGCCAAGATCCGCGGCTTCCGCCCGCCGGAGCCGTACAAGGGCAAGGGCGTGAAGTACGCCGGCGAAAACATCATCCGCAAAGAGGCGAAGAAGGCTTAAGCAAGCCTTCGGCCTTTGGAGAAGACCATGGAAAAGAAGATTGCCCGCCTGCGCCGCGCCAAGTCCACGCGCGCCCGGATCCGCGAACTCGGCGTGCCGCGCCTGTCGGTGCTGCGCACCGGCCAGCACCTGTACGCGCAGGTGTTCAGCCCCGACGGCTCGAAGGTCCTGGCCGCGGCCAGCACCACCCAGGCCGACGTGCGCGACGGCCTGAAGAACGGCAAGAACGCCGACGCCGCCGCCAAGGTCGGCGCCGCGATCGCGCAGAAGGCGCGCGCGGCCGGCATCGAGAAGGTCGCCTTCGACCGCTCGGGCTACCGCTACCACGGCCGCGTCAAGGCGCTGGCCGACGCCGCCCGCGAGGGTGGCCTGCAGTTCTGATCCCGCCGCTTGCGGGATCCTTGTTCCAGGCTCCAGACCAACAACTATAAGCGGCCACCGAGCCGTACATACCGAAACTTCCGAGAGAACACAGATGGCAGACGAACGAGCACCGCGGGGCCGCGATCGCGATCGCAACCGCGAGGAAATCGACGACGGCATGATCGAGAAGCTGATCGCGGTCAACCGCGTCAGCAAGACGGTCAAGGGTGGCCGCCAGTTCACCTTCACCGCGCTGACGGTGGTGGGCGACGGCAGCGGCCGCGTGGGCTTCGGCTACGGCAAGGCGCGCGAAGTGCCGGTCGCGATCCAGAAGTCGATGGAGCAGGCCCGCCGCGGCATGGCCCAGGTGGAGCTGAACAACGGCACCCTGTGGCACGCGGTGAAGTCCGGCCACGGCGCGGCGAAGGTGTACATGCAGCCGGCGTCCGAGGGTACCGGCGTGATCGCCGGCGGCGCGATGCGCGCCGTGCTCGAGGCGGTGGGCGTGAAGAACGTGCTGGCCAAGGCCACCGGTTCGCGCAACCCGATCAACCTCGTGCGCGCGACCCTGCGCGGCCTGACCGAGATGCACTCGCCGAGCCGCATCGCGGCCAAGCGCGGCAAGAAGGTGGAGGAGCTGCAGCATGGCTAAGAAGAACGAAGCGACCGGCACCGTCAAGGTGCGCCTGGTCAAGGGCCTGCGGGGAACCAAGGCCATCCATCGCTTGTCGGTGAAGGCCCTAGGCCTGGGCAAGCTGAACAGCGTGCGCGAACTGAAGGACAGCCCGCAGGTCCGGGGCCTGATCAACAAGGTCCACTACCTGGTCCGGGTCGAGGAGTAAGCAGATGAAGCTCAATACGCTCAAGCCTGCCGACGGCGCGCGCACCGAGCGCAAGCGCGTCGGTCGCGGCATCGGTTCCGGCCTCGGAAAGACCGCCGGCCGCGGCCACAAGGGTTCGTTCGCCCGTTCGGGCAAGGGCAAGATCAAGGCCGGCTTCGAGGGCGGCCAGATGCCCATGCAGCGCCGCCTGCCGAAGATCGGCTTCGCGTCGCTCAAGAAGAACGACACCGCCGAGGTGCTGCTGTACCAGCTGGACAAGCTGGACGCCGGCACCATCGACTTCGCCGCCCTGCGCGCCGCCAAGCTGGTCCCCGCGACCGCGAAGCAGGCCAAGGTGGTGAAGAAGGGCGAGGTGACCAAGAAGTTCGTGCTGCAGGGCGTGCTGGCCACGGCCGGCGCGAAGGCGGCGATCGAGGCCGCCGGCGGCCAGGTCGCGGAGTAGGCCCGGAATGGCGCGAAGCGCTAACGCGATGGGCGCCCTGGCGGGCGCCGGCAAGTTCACCGAGCTGCGCAGCCGCCTGCTGTTCGTGCTCGGCGCGCTGCTGGTCTACCGCCTGGGCTGCTTCATCCCGGTCCCGGGCGTCAACCCGGACGCGATGCTGCAGCTGATGGAGGCCCAGGAGGGCACCATCGTGGACATGTTCAACATGTTCTCCGGTGGCGCACTGGAGCGCTTCAGCCTGTTCGCGCTGAACGTGATCCCGTACATCTCCTCCTCGATCGTCATGCAGCTGATGGTGCAGGTGCTGCCCAGCCTGAAGGCGATCCAGAAGGAAGGCGAGTCCGGTCGCCGCAAGATCACCCAGTGGTCGCGCCTGGGCGCGATCCCGCTGGCGATCTTCCAGTCGGCCGGCATCGCGATCGCGCTGCAGAGCTCGGGCGCCAGCAACGGCATCCCGGTGGTCTACGCCCCCGGCATGGGCTTCGTGCTCACCGCCGTGGTCTCGCTGACCGCGGGCACGATGTTCCTGATGTGGCTCGGCGAGCAGGTGACCGAGCGCGGCATCGGCAACGGCGTCTCGCTGATCATCTTCGCGGGCATCGTCGCCGGCCTGCCCGGCGCGATCCTGAGCACGATGGAAAGCGCCCGCAACGGCGACATCAGCGCGCTGGCGGTGATCTTCATCGCCGTGCTGGTGCTGGCCTTCACCTGGTTCGTGGTGTTCGTCGAGAGCGGCCAGCGCCGGATCACGGTGAACTACGCGCGCCGCCAGGGCGGCCGCAGCGCGTACATGAACCAGAGCTCGTTCCTGCCGCTCAAGCTCAACATGTCGGGCGTGATCCCGCCGATCTTCGCGTCGTCGATCATCATGTTCCCGGCCACCGCCTCCACCTGGTTCAGCCAGGCCGGCGAGGTGGGCTGGCTGCAGCGCGCCGCGCAGGCGCTGTCGCCGGGCGAGCCGCTGTACATCCTGCTCTACGCGGGCCTGATCGCCGGGTTCACCTTCTTCTACACGGCCCTGGTCTTCAACTCCCAAGAGACCGCGGACAACCTGAAGAAGTCCGGCGCGCTGATCCCGGGCATCCGCCCGGGCAAGGCCACCGCCGACTACGTGGACGGCGTGCTGACCCGCCTGACCGCGGCCGGCGCGGCATACCTGGTGGCGGTCTGCCTGCTGCCGGAGTTCATGCGCGACGAGCTGGGCGCTTCGTTCTACTTCGGCGGCACCTCGCTGCTGATCGTGGTCGTGGTGGTGATGGACTTCATCGCGCAGATCCAGGCGCACCTGATGTCCCACCAGTACGACAGCTTGCTCAAGAAGGCGAACCTGAAGGGCAAGCGCTGACAACCGTCCCCGGCCCTCGGCCGGGGACACGATGGGCGACCCGGGCGGCGGTCTCGCGCGCGGGTGGCCCGGGGCCGATCCGCGCGCCAGAGTAGCGCGCGGGCCGGGGAGGGCGGTCTTCCGCCACCCCTGGCCAGCCCCGGGCCGTCGCCGGAGCATGGGCACACTCCCCATGCCGGGTCCTGGCCGGTCTTCCGGCCCGGGCTTCCAGATGACCCGAGACCCTGCTAAAATTTCCGATTCACTCCGCCACGACGCGAGTCGTGGCCGCAACTGTCCTGGAGAGCCGCGTCATGGCGCGTATTGCCGGCGTCAACCTGCCTGCCCAGAAGCACGTCTGGGTGGGCCTGCAAAGCATCTACGGCATTGGCCGTACCCGTTCCAAGCAGGTCTGCGAAGCCGCCGGCGTCCCGCTGTCGACCAAGATCCGCGACCTGTCCGAGCCCGAGGTCGAGCGCCTGCGCGCCGAGATCGGCAAGTACCCGGTCGAGGGCGACCTGCGCCGCGAAGTCGGCGTCGCCATCAAGCGCCTGATGGACCTGGCCTGCTACCGCGGCCTGCGCCATCGCCGTGGCCTTCCGCTGCGCGGCCAGCGCACCCGGACCAATGCCCGTACCCGCAAGGGTCCGCGCAAGGCCATCAAGAAGTAAGGAACCGACATGGCCAAGCCAGCTGCCGCGAAAGTCAAGAAGAAGATCAAGCGCGTCGTCACCGACGGCATCGCCCACGTGCACGCGTCCTTCAACAACACGATCATCACCATCACCGACCGCCAGGGCAACGCGCTCTCGTGGGCGACCTCGGGCGGCGCGGGTTTCCGCGGCTCGCGCAAGTCGACCCCGTTCGCCGCGCAGGTCGCCGCCGAGAAGGCCGGCAAGGCCGCGCTCGACTACGGCGTGAAGTCGCTGGAAGTGCGCATCAAGGGCCCGGGTCCGGGCCGCGAGTCGGCCGTGCGTTCGCTCAACAACGTCGGCTACAAGATCACCAACATCATCGACGTGACGCCCATCCCGCACAACGGGTGCCGTCCGCCGAAGAAGCGTCGCGTCTAAGGGGGCGATAGACACATGGCTCGTTATATCGGACCCACCTGCAAGCTCGCCCGCCGCGAAGGCACCGACCTCGGCCTGAAGTCGCCGGCCCGCGCGCTCGACTCCAAGTGCAAGCTGGAGCAGAAGCCCGGCCAGCACGGCGCCGGCACCGGCGCCCGCCGCAGCAAGCTCTCGGACTACGCCACCCAGCTGCGCGAGAAGCAGAAGGTGAAGCGCATCTACGGCCTGCTGGAGCGCCAGTTCCGCAACTACTACAAGAAGGCCTCGACCAAGAAGGGCAACACCGGCGAGAACCTCCTGCAGATGCTCGAGACCCGCCTGGACAACGTCGTCTACCGCATGGGCTTCGCGGTCACCCG
>DASWQG010000026.1:0-7385 GCA_036403775.1 Luteimonas sp. | reverse complement strand
ACCAGATCCGGGTCGGTGACGCGGGTCAGTCCACCACCGGTCAGTCCACGAGTGGCGGCGCCGAGGCCCATGGCAGCGTGCGCCTGGGCGACACCAGCGCGGAGGTGCACGGCAGCATGGCCACCGGCGTGGGCAACAGCGCCGGTGGCGCCTCGCCCGGAGCGGCCTCGGGCGCCAGCGGCGCGCGCACCAGCACCGGACCCAACACCCGGCAGGGACACTAGGAGCCCCCGCATGAAGACCAGGACTTCGCTGCTCATCCTGTCGGTGGCCATCGCCGGACTGCTGGCGGCCTGCAACAACAACGAAGCGCCGGACGACACCGCGATCGGCGACACCGCAGGGGTCACGCCGGAAGGCATGGCGACGGACACCACGCCACCGCATGACGACGGCACCGGCGCCATGGCACCCGACGGCACGATGGGCGTGCAGACCGGCCCGATCACCGACACCGAGTTCTACCGCCTCGCGACCGAGTCCAGCCGGAAGGAAATCGCGGCCGGCGAGTTCGCCGCGGAACGGGCCTCCCACGCGTCGGTCAAGGACTACGCGCGGATGATGGTCACCGACCACACCGCGATGGCGCAGCAGGTGCAGGAAGCGGCCGGCACGGCCGACGCCGCCGCGCCCGCGCCGGACGCGACCGCCACCGCCGGACTGCAGGGCAGGAGCGGCGACGATTTCGACCGCGCCTACATCGACATGATGGTCATGGACCACCAGAAGGCCGTCGCGATGTTCGAGAACGCCGCGCAGAACGCCAGCACCGACCAGGCGAAGACCCTGGCGCAGGGCGCGCTGCCCAAGCTGCGCGAGCACCTGCAGGGCGCGCAGGAGCTGCAGTCGGAACTGGGCGGCGGGACGATGCCCGAATCCACCACCGACGACACGACCCGCGCGGACGGCACGACCAACCCCTGATCGCGTCGCCGTGCGGAAAAAGCAAAAAGGCCGATGGTTTTCCATCGGCCTTTTTCCATGGTGGCGCGCCCGGAGAGATTCGAACTCCCGACCCCCAAGTTCGTAGCCTGGTGCTCTATCCAGCTGAGCTACGGGCGCAGAAGCGGAATTGTGCGGAACGGGGGGCCATTCCGTCAATCTTGAAGCGTGAAAAACTGGCGGAGACTGAGGGATTCGAACCCTCGATGGAGCTTTTGACCCCATACTCCCTTAGCAGGGGAGCCCCTTCGGCCTCTCGGGCAAGTCTCCGGCGAGCGCGAAAGGATACCGGGTCACTCCGCCGCCGGCAAACCCGCCGTGCCCTCGCCGCCCTCGTCGCCGCGCTGGATGCGCTGGTAGATCTCCTCGCGATGCACGGCGACGTCCTTCGGCGCGGTGATGCCGATGCGCACCTGGTTGCCCTTGACGCCGAGCACGGTGACGGTGACGGAGTCACCGATCATCAGGGTTTCGCCCACGCGGCGGGTCAGAATCAACATGGCACCTCTCCTTTGGCCGGCCTGGCTGCCGGTGCCCCGCTGGGCTGCAACCGTTTTCCGTAAACTGCCGAGGATACTACCTGCCCCGGCCGGGCCGCGAGCCGGAGGAAAGTCACGGTTGCCCGTGCTGGTGGGGTTCAGTTCATCCGGCTTGCGACCCAGTCGGCCACGCCGTCGAGCGCGGCGACCAGCGCGGGGCCATCGTCGCCACCGCCTTGCGCAAGGTCGGGCCTGCCGCCGCCCTTGCCATTGACCTGCCGGGCGACGTGCGCGAGCAGGTCTCCCGCCTTCACTTTCGCCAATGCGGCGCCGCTGACGCCGGCCACCAGCGCCGCCTTGCCGTCCGCGGTGCCGGCGAGCAGCACGACCGCGTCCCCGAGTTGCTGCTTGAGGCGGTCCACCGCCTCGCGCAGCGCCTTGCCGTCGAACTGTTCCAGGCGCGCGGCCAGGACATGCACGCCGGCCACCAGGCGCGCCTGGCTGGCGAGGTCCGCAGTGGCGCCGCTCGCCGCCTTGGCGCGCACGGCCTCGAGTTCGCGTTCCAGCCGCTTCTGCCGCTCGAGCAGGCCACGCAGCTTGTCGCCGATCTCGGCGTTGGTGCCGCCGAGCAGGTGCGCGGCATCGCGCAGCTGGCGCTCGGCTTCGGCGACGTGGTCGAGCGCGCCCTGCCCGGTCACCGCCTCGATGCGGCGCACGCCGGCGGACACGCCGCCCTCGGACAGGATCTTGAACAGGCCGATGTCGCCGGTGCGCGCGACGTGCGTGCCGCCACACAACTCGGTGGAGGTGTCGCCCATCCGCAGCACGCGCACGCGCTCGCCGTACTTCTCGCCGAACAGGGCCATCGCGCCGAAATCCAGCGCTTCCTGCATGCCCATGTGGTGCACTTCCACCGGGTGGTTGGCGCGGACCTCGGCATTCACCCGGCGCTCGACCTCGGCCAGCTCGTCGGCGGTGAGCGGGCTGAAGTGCGAGAAGTCGAAGCGCAGGCGGTCGGGCGCGACCAGGGAGCCCTTCTGCGCCACGTGCGTGCCCAGCACCGCGCGCAGCGCGGCGTGCAGCAGGTGGGTGGCGCTGTGGTTGAGCACCGTCGCGGCGCGGCGCGGCGCGTCCACCTCGCCCATGAGCCGGTCGCCCAGCTTCAGCGTGCCCGCGCGCAGCGTGCCGAAATGGCCATGGAACTGGCCGGCGAGCTTGCGCGTGTCGTCCACCTCGAAGCGCGCGTCCTGTTCCGCCAGCACGCCGGCGTCGCCAACCTGGCCGCCGCTCTCGGCGTAGAACGGGGTGCGGTCGAGCACGACGATGGCCGCGTCGCCCTCGGCGATCGCGTCCACCGGGCGCCCGTCGCGCAGCAGCGCCACGACCTCCAGGCCGCCGGCAGCCAAGGCGTCGTAGCCCAGGAACTCGGTCGCCGCGAGCTTCGCGACGAGCTCGGCCGGCAGGGTCGCCCCGCCGCCGAACTTGCCGGCGCCACGCGCGCGCTCGCGCTGCTGCTCCATCAGCTGCTCGTAGTCCTCCATCGCCGAGGGCTCGAGTGCCGCGCCCTCGCGCTCGCGGACGATGTCCGCGACCAGGTCGGGCGGGCAGCCGTAGGTGTCGTGCAGCTGGAACAGCTGCTCGCCGTCGAGCATGCCATTGCCGCGCGCGAGGAAATGCTCCAGCCGCATCATCCCGGCGTCGAGCGTCTGCGCGAAGGCGGCCTCCTCGGCCTGCAGCGCGCGCTCGACCAGCTCGCGCTTCTCCGCCAGTTCCGGGTACGCGTCGCCCATCACCTCGACCAGCGGCGCGACCATCTTCCAGAACGTGCCGCCCGGCTGCAGGCCGCCGAGCTTCCAGAGGTGGCGGATCGCGCGGCGGATGATGCGGCGCAGGACGTAGCCGCGTCCCTCGTTGGACGGCAGCACGCCGTCGACGATGAGGAAGCTGCAGGCGCGCACATGGTCGGCGATGACGCGCAGCGACTTGTTGCCCGTGTCCTGCGTGCCGGTCAGCGCGGCCGCGGCGCCGATCAGGTGGCGGAACAGGTCGATGTCGTAGTTGCCGTGCACGCCCTGCAGCACGGCGGCCAGGCGCTCCAGGCCCATGCCGGTGTCCACGCACGGCGCCGGCAACGGCTGCAGGCTGCCGTCGGGCTGGCGGTCGAACTGCATGAACACCAGGTTCCAGATCTCGATGTAGCGGTCGCCGTCCTCGTCTGGCGAGCCGGGCGGGCCGCCGGCGATGTGCGCGCCATGGTCGTAGAAGATCTCGGTGCACGGCCCGCACGGCCCGGTATCGGCCATCTGCCAGAAGTTGTCGCTGGCGAACGGCGCGCCCTTGTTGTCGCCGATGCGGATGATGCGATCGGCCGGCAGGCCGATGTCGCGATGCCAGATGTCGTAGGCCTCGTCGTCGGTCTGGTAGACGGTGACCAGCAGCCGGTCGGCCGGCAGCTGCCACACCTGCGTCAGTAGTTCCCACGCCCAGGCGATGGCGTCCTTCTTGAAGTAGTCGCCGAACGACCAGTTGCCCAGCATCTCGAAGAAGGTGTGGTGGCGCGCGGTGTAGCCGACCTGGTCGAGGTCGTTGTGCTTGCCGCCGGCGCGCAGGCAGCGCTGCACGTCGGCCGCGCGCACGTAGCTGCGCTTCTCCGCGCCCAGGAACACGTCCTTGAACTGGACCATGCCCGAATTGGTGAACAGCAGGGTCGGATCGTTGCCCGGCACCAGCGGTGCGGACGGCACGATGGCGTGGCCGCGGGCGGCAAAGAAATCGAGGAAATCGCGACGGATTTCGGCAGTGGTCTTCATGGGCGGAGGCAGCGAGCCGTCTGATGCTGGCAGGCACGGCGCCCGGCCCACGGAGCGCGCGAGGCGGCGAAGGCGGGAGCGGTGGACCCGGGCCCGCTAGGGTATCACCAAGCGCACGCAGTCCCCCTCGAACCCGCGGCGCAGCAGGAACTCCTGGGCCTTGCGCCGGACAGGCGGGGCCGCGAGGTCGGCGCCGAAGCGGCGCCGGACCAGCTCGCGCGCCCGGGCTTCCCAATCGTCGTCACCGGTCTCGGCCAGCGCCTCGAACGCGGCGCCGATCGCCGCCGCGTCGAGGCCGTGGCTTTCGAGTTCCACCCGGATCCGCAAGGGCCCGTAGCCGCCGGCGACCCGGGACCGGGCCAGCGAGCAGGCGAAGCGGGCATCGTCCTGCCATCCGGACTCCGCCATCTGCGCCACGGCGGCGCGGGCTTCCTCCGCCGGCACGCCGCGGGCCCGGAGCTTGCGCGCGAGCTCGGGGCGGGAATGCTCGCGGCGCACCAGGAGGCCGAGGGCCCGTTGCGCCGCGGTGGGTTCCTTGCGCGGTCGCGCCATCGCCGCCCCCGGTCAGTCCTCGGACGCGTCGCCGCCATCCTCGTCGCGCGAGGCTTCCTGCGGCACGAACTTCTCGCGCAATGCGGTTTCCAGGGTGTTGGCGATGGCCGGGTTCTCGCGCAGGAACTGGCGCGCGTTCTCCTTGCCCTGGCCGATGCGCTCGTCGCCGTAGCTGTACCAGGCGCCCGACTTCTCGACCAGCCGCGCTTCCACGCCCATGTCGATCAGCTCGCCCTCGCGGGAAATGCCCTCGCCGTACAGGATCTCGGTGACCACCTGCTTGAACGGGGGCGCGAGCTTGTTCTTGACCACCTTGATGCGGGTCTGGTTGCCGATGATCTCGTCGCCCTTCTTCACCGAGCCGATGCGACGGATGTCCAGGCGCACCGACGCGTAGAACTTCAGCGCGTTGCCGCCGGTGGTGGTCTCCGGGCTCTGGCCCGGCATCATCACGCCGATCTTCATGCGCAGCTGGTTGATGAAGATCACCAGGCAGTTGCTTCGCTTGATGTTCCCGGTGAGCTTGCGCAGCGCCTGGCTCATCAGGCGGGCCTGCAGGCCGGGCAGCTGGTCGCCCATCTCGCCCTCGATCTCGGCGCGCGGGGTCAGCGCCGCGACCGAGTCGACCACGACCATGTCCACCGCGTTGGAGCGCACCAGCATGTCGGCGATTTCCAGCGCCTGCTCACCGGTGTCCGGCTGCGAGACCAGCAGGTCCTCGACGTTGACGCCCAGCTTGGCGGCGTAGGTGGGATCCAGCGCGTGTTCCGCGTCGACGAAGGCGGCGGTGCCGCCGTTCTTCTGGCACTGCGCGATCGCCTGCAGCGTCAGCGTCGTCTTGCCCGAGGATTCCGGACCGTAGATCTCCACCACGCGGCCCTTGGGCAGTCCGCCGATGCCCAGCGCGATGTCCAGCAGCAGCGAACCGGTGGAGATCACCGGGATCACTTCGGCGACGCGGTCGCCCATGCGCATCACCGAGCCCTTGCCGAACTGCTTCTCGATCTGGCTCAGGGCCGCGGAAAGCGCGCGCTTCTTGTTCTCGTCCATCGTCGGGTCCTCGGTCTGGGTCTTGGTCGTGTTGGGAGGAAGCTTGGCAGCGGTCCATCGCACGGGCTGCGACGGGCCACGGTGGGACGATGCGCCGTCGCCGGCGCCCGCGGGAGCGGTGGCTTCCGCATCCCGCTGTCGGGAAACCCCGCGCCGGCGACGTGGCGGCAGGCTCAACGGTTCGGCCTGACGAGGCCGCAGTACAGGCCTTCGATCGCGAAGTCCTGGCCGGGTTGCACCTCGATGGGCGCGTAATCGGGATTGCGCGGCAGCAGGCGGATCCGGTCCTTGCCCAGCTTCAGCAGCTTGACCGTGATCTCCTCGTCGATCCGCGCCACCACGATCTGCCCGGAGCGGGCGTCGCGCGTGCGGTGCACGCCGATCAGGTCGCCGTCGAAGATGCCCTCGTCGCGCATGGAGTCGCCCTTGACCTTGAGCAGGTAGTCGGGCGACGGCGAGAACAGCACGCGGTCCAGGATCAGCATCTGGTCCGAGCCGCCGGCATCCGCGCCGATCGGCGCGCCCGCCGCGACCTGGCCGAGCACCGGAAGGTGCAGCGCGTCGCCTTCCGTCGCCAGGGCGAGGGACTGCTGCTGCGGCTGCGGCGCGCGCAGCACGCGCAGGCCGCGGGCGCGGCCGGGGATCTTCTCGATCGCCCCCGCCGCCTCCAGCGCCTCGAGGTGGTATTGCGCCGCGCGCACCCCCTTGAAGCCGAAGGCGCGGGCGATCTCGGTCTGGGAAGGCGGCATGCCCTCGGTCTCGATCCGCTCGGCGATGAGCGCGAGGATGGCCTGCTGGGTGTCGGAGAGCTCCATGGCGGGTAGTAATACTACTAACCCGGAGGAAGTGTCAACGCGCCCCTGCTACAACCGCCCGGCGTCCATCCGCTCCAGCAGGCCCGAGAGCCCCGCCGCCACGGTCTGCCGGCGCACCGACTCGCGGTCGCCGTCGAAATGGAAGATGTCGGCCAGCGGGTAGCCGCCCCGGCGCTTCCACGCGATCCAGACAGTCCCGACCGGCTTTTCCCGCGTGCCGCCGGTGGGCCCGGCGATGCCCGTCACCGCGATCGCCACGCTGGCGCCCGAGTGCACCAGCGCGCCGGCGACCATTTCCAGCACGGTCTCCCGGCTCACGGCGCCGTGGTACTCGAGCGTTTCCGGGCGCACGCCGAGCATCGCCTGCTTGGCCTCGTAGCTGTAGGTCGCCATGCCGCAGTCGAACCAGTCCGAGGATCCCGGGATGTCGGTGACCACCTTGGCGATCCAGCCGCCGGTGCAGCTCTCGGCGGTGACCAGGGAGAGGCGTTCGTCGCGCAGCCGGTCGCCGACCGCCATGGCGGTGTCGCGGAGTGCCTCGTCGCTGGGACCGTGCATGGGATGGCAAACTAGCCGTCTTTCCCGCCCAAGTCCACGGACCGACCGGAGCGCATGGCCACGGCCGCCGAGCAGCACACGCCGCTGATGAAGCAGTTCTTCGCCGCCAAGGCGGACTACCCGGACGTGCTGCTGTTCTTCCGCATGGGCGACTTCTACGAGCTGTTCTACGACGACGC
>DASWQG010000025.1:0-2530 GCA_036403775.1 Luteimonas sp. | reverse complement strand
GTCGCCGATGCCGCGCCCGCCGCGGTCCTCGTACTCGAACCCTATCGGCGCTCCGTGGCGGTGCGCGTCGAGGCGAACGGCACGCGGGGCCTGATGGCCTTCGACACGGCCGCGGGGCATACCGTGGTCTCGCCCGAGTTCGCCGCCGCTGCGGGCTGCACGCCGTGGGGCGGGCTGGGCGGGTTCACCATGACCGGCAAGAAGCTGGACATGCCGCGCTGCGACGGCCTCGAGTTCAGCGTCGGCGGCCACCGGCTGCGGGCGCCCGTCGCGGGCGTCATGCAGGTGGCGCCGCTGATGGCGAAGGACGCGCCGCCGATCGAGGGGCTGCTGGCGCTCGACGCCTTCGCCGGCGAAACGATCACCCTCGACTTCGCCGGGGGCAAGCTCTACGTCGAGACGCCCGCCAGCGCCGCGCGACGCATCGAGGGGGCGCAGGAAGTGCCGGTCTCGCTGTCGCGCGAGGCGCAGGGCCTGGCCCTGGCGGTCAATGTCGAGGTGCCGACGCCGCGGGGTGTCGTCCGCTTCGAACTGGACAGCGGCAACGGCGGCACGCTGCTGGTGGCGCGCCCCTACGCCGCGTTGTTCGGCCTGGACGCAGGCGCGGAAGGCCCGCAGCCCGCACGCATCGACGTGGCGCCCGGCATCGTCGCAGAGGGGCTGGCCTTCACCCCGGACATGAACATCGACGGCAACCTCGGCATGCCGTTCCTCAAGGACTGGATCGTCACCCTGGACCTCGCGCAGGGACGCATGTGGCTGCGCCGGAACCCGACGCCCGCGCCGCCCGGCATGGGCGTGCCGCCCACGGAGCCGAAGTCGTGAGCGCCCGGCGCGCTCGCGACGCATGGGCGATCGCCATCCTGGCGGTCGCGACCCCCGCCTGGGCGATCGACATCGACGGCCGCATCGACGAAGGCGAGTGGGCGGGCGCGAAGCACGTCACCGACTTCCGCGTGGTCGAGCCGCTGACGCGCGCGCCCTCGCCGTACCCGACGGAGGCCTGGATCAAGGCCACGCCGGAAGGCCTGGCGATCGCGTTCCGCAACACCCAGGGCCCCGATGTGCCGCGCACCTACCAACGCACCCAGCGCGACCAGGACGCGCAGGTGGACCGGGTCAACCTGATGGTGGACTTCGACGGCGACGGCCGCAGCGGCTACAACTTCACCGTCAACATCACCGATGGCATCCAGGACGCGACCATCACCAACGAGTCGCGCTTCAGCAAGGACTGGGACGGCAACTGGCAGCACGCGGTGGGGGAGGACGGCGACACCTGGTCGGTGGAAATGCTGATCCCCTGGTACATCGCGCCGATGGGCAAGGGCAGCGATGGCAAGCGCACGCTGGGCATCTACCTGGACCGCGTGGTCGGCTCCACCGGCGAGCGCCTCGCCTGGCCGGACGCGAGCTTCACCCTGCCGCGCTTCATGTCCGACTTCCGCAAGGTGGAGGTGCCCGTCTTCAGCCAGTCGCTGCTGGCGATCACGCCCTACGCGGTGGCGGGCCACGACAACGTGCACGGGCAGTCGCACACCGATGCCGGCATGGACATCTTCTGGAAGCCGAACGGGCAGACCCAGCTGACGGCCACGATCAACCCCGACTTCGGCCAGGTCGAGAGCGACGACCTGGTGGTGAACTTCGACGCCAACGAGACCTTCTTCAGCGACAAGCGCCCGTTCTTCACCGAGAACCAGGGCATCTTCGACTTCGGCACGCCCTCGGACAACAGCCAGCTGCTGTATACGCGCCGCGTCGGCGGCCCGGCGGATGACGGCAGCGGTCCCGGCGACATCACCGCGGCGGTCAAGCTCAACGGCAACCTCGGCGAGTTCAAGTACGGCGTGTTCGCCGCCGAGGAGGCCGACGCCGTCGGCCGCTCGTTCCGCGCGCTGCGCCTGGTGCGCGATTACGAGCGCCAGAACGCCGGGCTGATGCTCACCCGGGTGGAGCATCCATGGCTGGATCGCGAGGCCACGGTCCTCGGCGTGGACCACAACTGGCGGCCCACCGAGCAATGGAACATCCAGGCCAGGCTGATCGGCAGCGAGATCGACCAGGCCGGCGAGGTGCAGCGCGGCAGCGGCGGCACGTTGTGGGCCGACTACAACGCCGGCAACGGCTGGCGCTCGCAATGGATCGTGATGCACTTCGGCGACGACCTGGAGATCAACGACTTCGGCTACCTGCAGCGGCCCAACCTCAACTACGCGCACTGGCAGGTCTCGCGCAGGAACACCGACCTGCCCGCGGATTCCGCGTACGCCTCGCGCGAGTGGCGGTGGCGGATCAGCGGCAACGACAACGACCACGGCCTGCCGCTGCAGCGGCAGTTCCGCGCGATGCTGCAGAGCCAGTTGCGCGACGGCGGCAACGAGTACGCGCAGGTCAACGTCAACAGCGCCGGCTACAACGACCGCCTGCTGCGCGGCCACGGCATCCTGCGCACCCCGCCGAACTTCAATGCGTTCTACGAGCGCAACCGGCCGCGCAAGGGCAACTGGGAGTTCTACGCCAACGCCGG
>DASWQG010000024.1:0-4927 GCA_036403775.1 Luteimonas sp. | reverse complement strand
GCGTGTGCATCGCCTCGGGCCGCGTGCTCGACGATCCGCGGCGGCCGCGCGACTACAGCGCCGGGCAGTCGCTGAAGTCGAGCGAGGACATGGCGCAGCTGTTCGCCGATGTCCCCGATGCGATCGACAACGCGCTGTCGCTGGCCATGCGCTGCAACCTGGAACTCGCGCTGGGCACCTACCACCTGCCCGCGTTCCCGGTGCCGTCGGACGAGACGCTGGACAGCTGGATCCGCGCCCAGGCCCGCGAGGGCCTGGAACGGCGACTCGCCCGGCATCCGCTTGCCCCCGGCAAGACCCGCGCCGACTACGACGCGCGGCTGGAAGCCGAAGTCGACGTCATCGTGCGCATGGGATTCCCCGGCTACTTCCTGATCGTGGCCGACTTCATCAACTGGGCGAAGGACCACGACATCCCGGTCGGACCCGGCCGCGGCTCCGGCGCGGGCTCGCTGGTGGCCTGGGCGCTGGGCATCACCGACCTCGATCCGCTGCCCTACGACCTGCTGTTCGAGCGCTTCCTGAATCCCGAGCGCGTGTCGATGCCGGACTTCGACATCGACTTCTGCATGGACCGCCGCGACGAGGTGATCGACTACGTCGCCGGCAAGTACGGCCGCGACCGCGTCAGCCAGATCATCACCTACGGCACGATGGCGGCGAAGGCGGTGGTCCGCGACGCCGGCCGCGTGCTCGGCTTCCCCTACGGCTTCGTCGACGGCATCGCCAAGCTTGTGCCGATGACGCTCGGCATTTCGCTGGAGGACGCGCTCGGCCGCACGCAGAAATCGCGCAGCGACGACAACTGGCGCTCCGACGAGCTGATCGCGCGCTACGCCGCCGAGGACGACGTCCGCGACCTGATCGACCTGGCGCTGGAGCTCGAGGACCTGACCCGCAATGCCGGCAAGCACGCCGGCGGCGTCGTGATCGCGCCGGAGCCGCTGTCGGAATTCTGCCCGCTGTTCGCCGAGCACGACGGCCACGGCCACGGCCGCAACCCGGTGACCCAGTTCGACAAGGACGACGTCGAGGCGATTGGCCTGGTGAAGTTCGACTTCCTGGGCCTGCGCACACTGACGATCATCGACTGGGCGGTCAAGGCCATAAACCAGAAGCGGGCGCAGCCCGCACCAACTTCCTTCTCCCCGCCCAGCGGGGAGAAGATGCCCGAAGGGCAGATGAGGGGCGCTCCAGAACCCCCGCTCGACATCTCCGCCATCCCCCTCGACGACCCCGCCACCTACGCCCTCTTCGCCCGGGGCGACACCATCGCCGTCTTCCAGTTCGAATCGCGCGGCATGCGCGACCTGCTCAAGCGCGCGCGGCCCGACCGATTCGAGGACCTGATCGCGCTGGTGTCGCTGTTCCGGCCGGGCCCGATGGACCTGATCCCGGACTTCATCGAGCGCAAGCACGGGCGCGCCGAGGTGCAGTACCCGCACCCGCTGCTGGAACCGGTGCTGGCACCGACCTACGGCGTGGTCGTGTACCAGGAACAGGTGATGCAGACGGCGCAGGTGCTGGCGGGCTACTCGCTCGGCGGCGCGGACCTGCTGCGCCGCGCGATGGGCAAGAAGAAGGTCGAGGAAATGGCGAAGGAGCGCGCCAAGTTCGAGGCCGGCGCGCTGCAGCACCACGGCCTGGAGCCGCGCGTGTCCGGCCCGATCTTCGACCTGCTGGAGAAATTCGCGGGCTACGGCTTCAACAAGTCGCACGCGGCCGCGTACGCGCTCGTCTCCTACCAGACCGCGTGGCTGAAGGCGCACCATCCGGCCGAATTCATGGCCGCGGTGCTGTCCAGCGACATGGACAACACCGACAAGGTGGTCGGCTTCCTCGACGAGGCCCGCGCCATGGGCCTGGCGGTGCTGCCGCCGGACGTCAACGCCTCCGCCTACATGTTCGAGGCGACGGCGGGCGACACGATCCGCTACGGCCTGGGCGCGGTGAAGGGCGTCGGCCGCGGCGCCTGCGAGGCGATCGTCGAGGCGCGGCGCGGTGGCGGCGATTTTGCCGACCTGCTCGACTTCTGCAAGCGCGTGGATTCCACGAAGCTCAACAAGCGCGCGCTCGAGGCCCTGGTCAATGCCGGCGCGCTGGATGCCCTGGGCCGCAACCGCGCCTCGCTGATGCTGCAGTTGCCCGAGGTGCTGAAGGCGACCGAGCAGCTGGCGCGCGAACGCGAGGCCGGCCAGGTGTCGCTGTTCGGCGGCGCCAGCGCGATGCCGGCGCTGCGCCTGGAGCTCCCCGAGGCCGACGACTGGCCGCTGCTGCAGCGGCTGCAGGGCGAGCGCGACACGCTCGGCCACTACCTCAGCGGCCACCCGCTGGACCCGTATCGCGACGAACTGCGGGCGCTGGTCGGCCACGACCTGGGCGACCTCGACCGGCTCTGGGCCGAGCGGCCGCAGGAAGAGCGCCGCGGCTGGCGGCAGGAAACGACCGTGATCGTCGCCGGCCAGGTGGTCGGCCTGCGCAAGCGCGGCGAGTCGCAGGCCTTCGTCCAGCTCGACGACGGCCGCGGCCGGATCGAGTGCGCCATCTTCGCCGAGGCCTGGCAGGAGTGCGCCCCGCTGCTCACCCGTGACCGCATCCTGGTGGTCGAGGGCGGCCTGCGCGAGGACGAGTTCAGCGGCGGCTTCTCGCTGCGCGCGCGGCGCTGCTGGGACTACGTCGAGTTGTGCCGCAGGCAGGCGCAGCGCCTGTCGGTGAAGCTCGACCTGCGCGACGGCGAGGCGCTGGGCCGCTTCAGCCACGTCCTGGAGGGCCACGCGGGGCCGACCCCGGTGCTGCTGGAGGCCATCGTCCCGGGCGGCGCCATCGGCCGGCTCAGCATCAATGGCGGCCAGGGCGTGCGCGGCGACGCCGCGCTGCCGGGCCTGCTGCGGGCGCTGCCGGGGGTGCGCGCGGTGCGGCTGCACCTGCAGCGGCCGTGGGCGGGATAAAATCCCCGAATGAACCCGAACTACCTGGATTTCGAGCAGCCGATCGCCGACCTGGAAGCGAAGATCCAGGAACTGCGCCAGGCCAGCCACGGGCCGGCGGTGGACGTCGACGCCGAGGTGCACGCGCTGCAGGACAAGCTGCGCACCCGCACCGCGCACATCTTCCGCGACCTCACCCCCTGGCAGGTCTCGCAGCTGTCGCGGCATCCGGCGCGCCCGTACACGCTCGACTACCTGCGCGTGATCTGCGACGAGTTCCAGGAGCTGGCCGGCGACCGCGCCTACGCCGACGACGCCGCCATCGTCGGCGGCCTGGCCCGGATCGACGGTCGCTCGGTCATGGTGATCGGCCACGAGAAGGGCCGCGACACCAAGTCCAAGCTGCGCCGCAACTTCGGCATGCCGCGCCCGGAGGGCTACCGCAAGGCGCTGCGGCTGATGAAGATGGCCGAGCGCTTCGGCCTGCCGCTGCTGACCTTCATCGACACCATGGGCGCCTACCCCGGCATCGGCGCCGAGGAGCGCGGGCAGTCGGAGGCGATCGCGCGCAACCTGATGGAGATGGCCGAGTTGCGCACGCCGATCATCTGCACGGTGATCGGCGAGGGCGGCTCCGGCGGCGCGCTGGCGATCGGCGTCGGCGACCGCACGCTGATGCTCGAATACAGCACCTACTCGGTGATCACGCCCGAGGGCTGCGCCTCGATCCTGTGGCGTTCGGCCGACAAGGCCAAGGACGCGGCCGAGCAGCTGGGCCTGACCGCCCGGCGGCTGAAGTCGCTGGGCCTGGTGGACAAGGTGATCCGCGAGCCGATCGGCGGCGCCCACCGCAATCCGCTGCAGATGGCCAAACGGCTCAAGGCGGTGCTGATGAACGAGCTCGACTCCCTGGAGGCACTGCCGCTGGACGACCTGCTCGAGCGCCGCTACCGCCGCATCCGCGGCTACGGCGCCTACGAGGCGTCCTGACGCGGCGAACCGTACCGGGTCGTGCCACCATCGCGGCATGGCCGATGCCGCACTGACGCTGCCCGCGCGGCCCGAGCCGCTGGCGACCGAGGCCGGGGGATTCCTGGTCGGCCTCAGCGGCGGGCTCGATTCGATGGTGCTGCTGCACCTGCTCGCGGCCGGGCCCCGTCCGCGCGCGCTGCCGTTGCGCGCGATCCACGTGCACCACGGGCTGGATCCCGCGGCCGACGCCTGGGCCGCGCACTGCCAGGCGGCATGCGATGCCCTGTCGGTGCCGCTGGTCTTGGAACGGGTCGAAGTGCCGGGCGATCAGGGCCTGGGCCCGGAGGGTGCGGCGCGGGCCGCGCGCCACGCGGCGTTCGCGACCGCACTTCGCGCCGGCGAAATCCTGGTCCTCGCCCACCACCAGGAGGACCAGGCCGAAACCTTCCTGCTGCGCGCGCTGCGCGGCTCCGGACCCGACGGCCTGGGCGCGATGCAGCCGTGGCGGCAGCACGCCGCCGGGTGGCTGTGGCGCCCGCTGCTCGCGCAGCCACGCGAAGCGCTGCGGCACTACGCCCTGGCCCACCAGCTGCGCTGGATCGAGGATCCGTCCAACGCCGACACCGCGCTCGATCGCAATTTCCTGCGCCGCGAGGTGCTGCCCCTGCTGGCCCGGCGCTGGCCGCACGCGGGCGCCCGTTTCGCGCGCAGCGCCGCCCTGTGCGGCGAAGCTTCCTCGCTGCTGCGCGACGAGGATGCGCACGCCCTGGCGAGCGTGCGCGGCGACACGCCCGACCGGATCGATGCCCTGGCGTGGAAGGTGCTGCCGCGCGAGCGCCGCGCGCGCGTGCTGCGCCACTGGATCGACTCGCTGGGCCTGCCGCCGCTGCCGGGCAACGGCGTGGATCACGTCGAAGCCGACCTCCTGCAGGCCGCGGCGGACGGTGAAGCGGAGTTCGCCTGGTGCGGTGCGCGGCTGCGGCGCTGGCGCCAGTGGTTGCACGCGGCGCCGACGCGCGCGCCGCTGG
>DASWQG010000023.1:0-9296 GCA_036403775.1 Luteimonas sp. | reverse complement strand
GGCGTGGCCTTCCTGGCCGAACTGGCCGCGCGCGGTGACGCGCTGGCGGTCGAGGGCACGCCCGAGGGCCTGGACACCCTGCGTGCCGCCTACCGGCTTTCGCCCGCATTGGCCTTCAGCCACTGATTCATCCGTTACCGCGCGGCAAGGCCCCTTAAACTAGTCGCATGCCCCCCCGCGTCCCCCGCCCCCTCGCGTTGCTGTGCCTGTCGCTGTGCCTGGCCGCCTGTGCCGGCGGTGGCGGCAACGTGCGCGCGCCGGCGCCCGCCGACGCCGCGCCACCCGTCGCGGACCAGGCGGGGGAAGCGGAGGCCATGCCGGAGGTCGCAGCGGACGCCACGGTGGCGGCCGACGCCGTGGTGGCCGACGCACCGGTCGCGGAAGCGGCCGACACCGCCGAACCGACCCAGGCCGAACTCGACTACGCCGCGATCTACGGCAACGGCGCCGCGCAGTCCGGCTACGACCCGGTCGCCGATCCGACGCTGCCGGCGCCGGCGCAACTGCCGGAAAGCTACGACCCCTGGGAACCGCTGAACCGGCGCGTCCACGCGTTCAACAACGCGGTGGACCGCTACGTCGCCTCGCCGCTGGCGCATGCCTACGTCGCGGTGGTGCCGCGTCCCGTGCGATTGGGCGTGCGCAACTTCTTCGGCAACCTCGGCCAGCCGGTGAACGCGCTCAATTCGCTGCTGCAGGGCAAGCCGGCGGAAGCGGGCCAGGCGCTGGCGCGCTTCGTCATGAACGCGACGCTGGGCATCGGCGGCGTGCTTGATCCGGCCTCGGCCGCGAACCTGCCCTACAGCAACGAGGACTTCGGCCAGACCCTGGGCAAGTGGGGCTGGCGCCGCTCGCGCTACGTCGAACTGCCGCTGTTCGGGCCGCGCACCGTGCGCGACGTGATCGGCCTCGTCGGCGACGCGCCGCTGTCGCCGCTGCGCCAGGTGGAGGACGATCCGCCGCGCATCTTCCTGCAGGGCCTGCAGCTGGTGGACGTGCGCACGCAGCTGTTCGCGGTGGACAGCATGCGCGAGGGCGCGACCGACGACTACGCGCTGGTCCGCGATGCCTGGCTGCAACGCCGCAACTACCAGATCGCGTCCGACGAGCTGAAGGAAGACGAGTCGCTGCCCGACTACCTGCGCGACGACATCAACAACCCGACCGTGCCGGTGGACGCGATGCCGGTGCTCCCGGGCGGGGACTAGTTCCCGAGCAGCTTCGCGGCTTCCTCGCCGGGGAGCGATTCGACCTCGCGCAACTGGCGCTGGATCGCGCGGGTGCGCACGCCGGTCTGCTCGATCTTGTTGCTGGCTTCCTGCAGCTTCTTCTGCACCGCGTCGAGCACGTCGCCGAATTTTCCGAACTCGGTCTTGACCGCGCCCAGCGTGCGCCAGACCTCGCTGGAGCGCTTCTCGATCGCCAGCGTGCGGAAGCCCATCTGGAAACTGGTCATCAGCGCCAGCAGCGTGGTCGGCCCGGCGACGGCGATGCGGCAGCTGCGCTGCAGCGATTCCACCAGGCCCGGCCGGCGCAGCACTTCCGCGTACAGGCCCTCGGTCGGCAGGAACAGGATCGCGAACTCGGTGGTGTGCGGCGCGGCGACGTACTTGTCGCAGATGCGCTGCGCCTCCAGGCGCACGCGCTTCTCCAGCGCATCGCCGGCCGCGCGCGCGGCCTCGAGGTCGCCGCTCTCCTGCGCGTCGAGCAGGCGCTCGTAGTCCTCGCGGGGGAACTTGGCGTCGATCGGCAGCCACACCGGCGCGTCGCCGTTGGTGCCCGGGAAGCGCACCGCGAACTCGACGCGCTCGTTGCTGTTGGGCACGGTGGCGACGTTGGCCGCGTACTGGTCGGGCGCGAACACCTGCTCGAGCAGCCCGGCCAGCTGCACCTCGCCGAACACGCCGCGCGACTTGACGTTGCCGAGCACGCGCTTGAGGTCGCCCACGCCGGTGGCGAGCTGCTGCATCTCGCCGAGGCCGCGCTGCACGTGCTCGAGCCGCTCGGAGACCAGCCGGAACGATTCGCCCAGTCGCGTCTCCAGGGTGCCCTGCAGCTTCTCGTCCACCGTCGCGCGCATCTGCTCCAGCTTCGCGGCGTTGTCTGCCTGCAGTTCGCGCAGCTTCTGCTCCAGCGTGCCGCGCATCTCCGCCAGCCGCTGCTCGTTGCGGTCGGTCAGTTCCTTCAGCCGCTGGCCCAGCGTGTCCGCGAACCGCTGCTGCAGGTCCGCGCCCTCGCTGCGCGCCTTGCGCGCGTCCTCGGCCAGCGTTTCGCGCAGGCGGTCGAGGCGCTCGTCGCTCCGACCGGCCAGGCTGTCGAGCTGCTGGCGCAGCTCGGCGCGACCCTCGCGCTGCTCGCCGCGCAGCGATTCCTCCAGCCGCTCTCTGAACTCGGCGATGCCCGCGTCCGGGCGGCGGCGCAGCAGCACCAGGAGCAGGCCGAGGTTGGCGAGCATCCCGAGGCACACCAGGGCGAGCAACAGCGTGGTCATGTCCATGCCGCCAGTTTAGCCATGTGAGTCCCACGCGATGAGATCGGCGTGCGCGCCATCATCGGGCGAACACCCTGATTTTCCTAGGATCGCGCGCATGGACACCCCGATCGCCCAGCTTCCGCGCTTCCGCGCCTATGGCAACCGCGACAATCGCGCCGGGATCGAGGCCTACGCGTTGCTCGCGCGCGGGATCGCGATCCGCTTCCACGACGGCTCGGTGCTGCTGTACGACCGCGACTGCCCGGGGGCGGCGCACGTGGAGAAGATGAAGGAACTGGCCCGGGCCGGCGGCGGCCTGGGCACCTACATCAGCCGCCACGTCGGCCGCCGCTACGCCAGCCGGGTGGACCCGGCGGCGAACGAGCCGCCGCGGCGCTACGACACCCGGCAGAACACCGCCTTCAGGTAGCGCGATTCCGGCACCTGCGCCAGGAACGGATGGTCGGCGCCGGCGCCGGCCACCTTCAGCACCTGCACCTCGCGCCCGGCGAAGAACGCCGCGCGCCGCAGCATCCCCAGGAACTCCTCCTCGCTGACCAGGCCGGTGCACGAGAAGGTCGCGAACAGCGCGCCCGGCGCGCACACGCCCAGCGCCAGCTTGTTCATGTCCAGGTATTTCTTCAGCGCGGGGATCACCTGGTCGCGGTCGCGGGTCATCTTCGCCGGATCCAGGATCACCACGTCGTACTGCTCGCCGCGCGCGGCGGCATCGCGCAGCCAGGGGAAGATGTCGGCCTGCACGAAGCGCGGCTTCACCCCGGAGACGAACGGCATGTTGAGCTTCGCAGTGCCGCGGGCGATCTCCAGCACCGCCTCGTCGATGTCGATGCCGGTCACCTCCGCCGCCCCTCGCACCGCGGCATAGACGCCGAAGCCGCCGGTGTTGCAGCACAGGTCCAGCACCCGCCTGCCTTCGACGTGGCGCGACAGCCATTGGCGGTTCTCTCGCTGGTCGGCGAAGAAGCCGGTCTTGTGCGCGCCCGCCGGGTCGGCGCGGAAGCGGATCCCGTGCTCGGTGATGACCGCCGGCGCCGCGTCGCCGCCGCCCTCGCTGTTCCAGGGCTTGAAGTCGAACGATTCCTGCTTCTGCACGTGCTCGTCGGCGAAGGCGTGGAAGCGGCAGCCGGGGAACTGCGCGCGCAGCGCGTCGTAGATCCACTCGCGGTGCCGGTACATGCCGGCGCTGAAGAACTCGACGACCAGCAGGTCGGCGTAGCGGTCGACGACCAGCCCGGACAGGCCGTCGCCTTCCGAGTGCACCACGCGCCAGGCATCGGTCACGTCGTCCAGCTGCAGCAACTCGCGGCGCAGCGACACGGCCTTGGCGATCTTGCGGGCGAACCAGGCGGCGTCCACCTGGACGTCGGGATCCGTCTCCAGGATCCGCAGCGCGATGCGCGAGTGGCCGTTGTAGAAGCCGCGGCCGACCCATTCGCCGTCCACGCCGACGATGTCGACGATGCTGCCGGGCTTGGGCCGCTGCGCCGGTTTCTCCACCAGCTTCTGGAAGATCCACGGGTGGGCGGAGCGCCAGGCGTTGCGCAGGCGGATCACGCTGTTGGCGGGCGGGGGATTGCCGGGGGTCGCGTCCATCCGTCCATTATCGCCGCTCGCCGTGTCGGCCTTGCATTGGCGGGGATCGCCGCCATCCTCCAGCCATGCACCTGCCGCACCACGACCTGCCCGACAGCCCGCAGCAGCGCCGCGCCGACGCGGCCCGCGTCTGGCGGGCGTTCAACGCCAGCCTGGCGTTCGTGCTGCTCCTGCTGGTCGTGTTCGCCGTGCAGCACGCGGTGGACTGGCGGCCGTTCGCGGTGGCGCCCTGGAGCGTGCCCGGCCTGCTCGGCCTGATCGGCGCGCCGCTGCTGCACGGCTCGCCGGAGCACATCGGCGCCAACGCGGTCTCGCTGCTCCTGCTCGGTACGCTGGCCGGCACCGCGTTCCCGCGCGCGACGGTGCGCGCGCTGCCGCTGCTGTGGCTCGGCTCCGGGGTCGGCGCATGGCTGCTGGGCGAACGCGGCAGCCTGCACCTGGGCGCCAGCGGCCTCGGCCATGGGCTGATGTTCCTGGTGTTCATGCTCGGCCTGTTGCGCCGCGACCGCGCGGCGATCGCCGCCGGGATGCTCGCCTTCATGTTCTACGGCGGGATGCTGATGACGGTGCTGCCGCGCGAGCCCGGCGTGTCCTGGCAGGCGCACCTCGGCGGCGCGGTCGCGGGCGTGCTGGCCGCCTGGTGGCTGCGCCGCGCCGATCCGTTGCCGCCGCGGCGCAAGTACAGCTGGGAACTGGAGGCGGAAGCCGAAGCGACCGCCGCCGAGGCCGAGCGCGCGACGTTCGAGCCGCCGTCGCCGGCGGACGTCCCCGTGCTGTGGCGACGCGAGCCGGCCGAGCGCGGCACGGTCCTGCGCTTCCCGCCGCGCACGCGCTGAGCGCGGAGGCTATGCTCGGCGGATGCACGCCATCCGACTGGTTCCCACGCTCGCCGGGCTGCTGATCGCCCTGCTTCCCCTCCACGCGCCGGCGCAGGGCCACGCCGACACGGTCCTGCTCGGCGGCAAGGTCTGGACCGGCGATCCCGCGCGGCCTGAAGTGCAGGCGCTGGCCATCCGCGACGGCAAGGTCGCCGCGCTCGGCACCGATGCCGACATCCGCCGCCTGGCCGGGCCATCGACCATGGTGCTGTCGCTGGAAGGTCGCCGCGTCGTGCCCGGGTTCAACGACGCCCACGTGCACTTCTTCGACGGCGGCCAGGGGCTGGCTTCGGTGCAGCTGCGCGATGCGCCGTCGCCGGAGGCGTTCCGCGACCGGATCGGCGCTTACGCGGCGACGCTGCCCAAGGGGCGCTGGGTGCTCAACGGCAACTGGGACCACGAGCGCTGGACGCCGGCCGCGCTGCCCACGCGCCAGCTGATCGACGCGGTGACGCCGGACCATCCGGTGTTCATCAACCGCCTCGACGGGCACATGGCGCTGGCCAACACGCTGGCGCTGCGCCTGGCGGGCATCACCCGCGACACGCCCGATCCGCCCGGCGGCGCCATCGTCCGCGACGCGGATGGCGAACCCACCGGCCTGCTGAAGGACGCGGCGATGAACGCGGTCTACGCCGTGATCCCGGAGGCCGGCGCCGCCGAGATCGACGCCGCCCTGCGCGCGGCGATGCGCTACGCCAACGAGAACGGCGTGACCAGCGTGCAGGACATGTCCGCCACGCCGGCGATCCTGCGCGGCTACCAGCGCCTGCTCGCCGACGGCGCGCTGACCGTGCGCGTCTACGGCGCGCAGCCGCTGTCGCGCTGGGAGCGCCTGGCCGAACCCGGCATCACCGCGGGCTTCGGCGGCGACATGCTGCGCATCGGCGCGCTGAAGGGCTTCGCCGACGGTTCGCTCGGCTCGACCACCGCCCTGTTCTTCGAGCCCTACCTCGACGAGCCGGGCACCAGCGGCCTGCCCAGCGACGAGCTGGTCGACGCCGACGCCATGCAGGCCGACATGGACGGCGCCGACGCCGCCGGACTTCAGCTGGCGATCCACGCGATCGGCGACAAGGCCAACGCGACCATCCTCGACATGTTCGCGCGGCTCGCGCAGGCCAACGGCCCGCGCGACCGCCGCCTGCGCATCGAGCATGCGCAGCATTTCCGCGCGGAGGACATCCCGCGCATGCACGCGCAGCGGGTCATCGCCTCGATGCAGCCCTACCACGCGATCGACGACGGCCGCTGGGCGGAGAAACGCATCGGCCCCGGGCGCGCGCAGGGCACCTACGCGTTCCGCTCGCTGCTCGACGCCGGCGCCGTGCTCGCCTTCGGTTCGGACTGGTTCGTCGCGCCGATGGAACCGCTGATGGGCATCTACGCCGCCGTGACCCGGCGCACGCTGGACGGCGCCCACCCCGGCGGCTGGGTGCCGGAACAGAAGATCGGCGTGGCCGACGCGGTGCGCGCGTACACGGCCGGCTCGGCCTACGCCGAGTTCCAGGAAACGGTGAAGGGCACGCTGGCGCCCGGCATGCTGGCCGACCTGGTCGTGCTCTCCGACGACATCTTCGCCATCGATCCGGTGGCGATCGCCGACGCGAAGGTGGACCTGACCCTGCTCGGCGGCAAGATCGTCTACCGGCGCGACGCGGAATAGCGCCGCGCCAGGTCAGGCCTGCGGCAGCGGCAGCCCCCGCATCGGCTTGACCGTGCGCAGCACGAAACTGGAGTTGACGTCGGCGACGCCGGCCTGTCCGAGCAGGCGGTCGAGCAGGAAGCGCGAGAAATGCTCGAGGTCGCGCACGGCGACCTGCAGCAGGTAGTCCATGTCGCCCGTCAGCGCGTGGCAGGCGACCACCTCGTCCCAGGCGGTGACGAAGGTGGCGAAGGCGTCCACGGTGGCCGGGTCGTGCTGGCGCAACTGCACCCGGACGAAGGCCTGCAGGCCCAGGCCGATCCGCTCGGGCTCGAGTTCGGCCCGGTAGCCGGCGATGACGCCATCGCGCTCCAGGCGCTGGACCCGGCGCAGGCAGGCCGACGGCGACAGGTGGACCCGTTCGGCGAGGTCGGCGTTGGGCAGGCGGCCGTCGCGTTGCAGTTCGGCCAGGAGCAACAGATCGATGCGGTCGAGGTCGGCTTTCGCCATTTCCTGCTCCCAAGGCGCTTTGTGCGCAATAGTATTGCGCCACGCACTCGATTTCACGCAATTTTGCAACCCCGTTGCGCGGGATGGCCGCTAGAGTCGGTGGACTGCCCTCCGGAGGCCCGCCATGAACGCGCCACGCCGAGTCGAGAACCTCCAGACCGATCGCGGCCGGATCCCGGTCTACGCCACCGGCACCGTGCGGCAGCCCTGGGACGACTACAGCGCGGCCGACCACGCCACCTGGAAGCAGCTGTTCGCCCGCCAGCGCGCCTTGCTGCCGGGCCGCGCCAGCGAGGCGTTCCTGGCCGCCCAGGCGGCCATGCGCATGGACCCGGATGCCATCCCCCGCTTCGAGGACCTCAACGCCGCCCTGGCCGGCACCACCGGCTTCGAGGTGGTCGGGGTCGAGGGGCTGCTGCCCGAGCTCGACTTCTTCGACCACCTCGCCAACCGCCGCTTTCCGGTGACCTGGTGGATCCGGCGCCCGGACCAGCTCGATTACATCGAGGAGCCGGACCTCTTTCACGACCTGTTCGGCCACGTGCCGCTGCTGATGAACCCGGTGTTCGCCGACTACCTGCAGGCCTTCGGCCGCGGCGGGGTCAAGGCGCACGCGCTCGGCGCGGACGCGCTGATGTGCCTGGCGCGCCTGTACTGGTACACCGTGGAGTTCGGCCTGATCCGCGAGGAAGGCGGCCTGCGCATCTACGGCAGCGGCATCGTCTCCTCCTCGGGCGAAAGCGTGCACGCGCTGGAGAGCCCCGCGCCCAACCGCATCGGCTTCGACCTCGAGCGGATCATGCGCACGCGCTACCGCATCGACACCTACCAGAAGACGTACTTCGTGATCGACGGCTTCGAGCAGCTGATGCGCGCGACCGAGCCGGACTTCACCCCGATCTACGCGAAGCTCGCGTCGCTGCCGGCGTTGCCCGCGGGCACCGTGCTCGACGGCGACCACGTCTACCAGCGCGGCAACCGCGAGGGCTGGACGTCCGAAGGCGACGTCTAGCGCGCCACGCGCGGCGCCGCGCCCGGCTGAACGGGCGGCGAGGACATTCCCTTCACCGCGTCCCCCGGATGATCGCGGCGCACCGGTCTCAACCGGTGCGATGGGCCCACGCAAGAGTACGACGCATGGACTACGCCGCCGACGAACTGCTGCTGGAACTGGAACGCATCGAGGACACGCTCGACGAGGCCGTGCGCCGCGCCGGCGATGGCTGCGGACCGGATTTCGAACGACGCCTCGGCGCGCACCTGCGCAGCCTGCGCAGCATGCTCGGCCCGGACGACATGGCCGTCGCCGAGGACGCCATGGAAGCGGCGGAGCGCGTCATGAACGCCGCCGAGCCCGAGGCACCGCTGCTGATGCTGCAGCACGCGCGCAACACCCTGGGGGCGGTCCTGCGCCGCCACGCCAACGCCCGGCTGCGGCCCGCCGCCTGAGCCGCGCCGGCGGGGCCAGGCCCCGCGGTTTTGGGCGACAATGGCGCGTCTCCAGCGACGCGAAGGCGCCATGACGCACCACGACGACGGCAAGCCCTGCTCTCTCACGCGCTTTTTGATCGAGGAACAGCGGGCCGGCCGCGTCGGCCCGGACCTGCGCCTGCTGATCGAAGTCGTCGCCCGCGCCTGCAAGCGCATCTCGATCGCGGTCGGCAAGGGCGCGCTTGGCGGCGTGCTCGGCGACGCCGGCACCGCGGGCGAGGCCAGCATCAACGTCCAGGGCGAGGCGCAGAAGAAGCTCGACGTGCTCAGCAACGAAATCCTGCTCGAGGCCAACGCCTGGGGCGGGCACCTCGCGGCGCTGGCGTCCGAGGAGATGGACCACAGCCAGCCGATCCCGGACGTCTATCCGCGCGGCAACTACCTGCTGCTGTTCGATCCGCTGGACGGCTCGTCGAACATCGACGTCAACGTCTCCGTCGGCACCATCTTCTCGGTGCTGCGCTGCCCGGAAGGCGTGGCGCAGCCGGGCGACGAGCACTTCCTGCAGCCGGGCACCGCGCAGGTCGCCGCCGGCTATTGCGTCTACGGCCCGCAGACCACGCTGGTGCTGACCGTCGGCCACGGCACCCACGCCTTCACCCTGGACCGCGAGATCGGCAGCTTCACCCTGACCACGCGCGGCATGCGCATTCCCGAGGAAACGAAGGAGTTCGCGGTCAACATG
>DASWQG010000022.1:0-8404 GCA_036403775.1 Luteimonas sp. | reverse complement strand
GCGGTGGCGTTGATCACGGCGGTGACGCCGCCGGACTGGGCGTAGAGCAGGGTGCCTGCGGGCATGGCGGTTCCTGGCGGGAGGCCCGGATGCGGTATTCTGGCGCCCGGACGCGTGTGGGGTCGCCGCAGTCTAGCGCCGCTCCCCCTCAATGCGATGGCAAGGCTTGGGAGTGGCTGATGCGATTGGTTCTGTTGGGCGCGCCGGGCTCCGGCAAGGGAACGCAGGCGGCGCGGCTGAAGGATCACCTTCAAGTGCCGCACATCTCCACCGGTGACCTGCTGCGCGCGGAAGTCGCCGCCGGCAGCCGCCTCGGGCTGGAAGCGAAGGAAGTGATGGCGCGCGGCGAACTGGTCTCCGACGCGATCCTGCTGGGCATGCTCGAGGACCGGTTCTCGCGGCCGGACACCGCCAAGGGCTTCATCCTCGACGGCTACCCGCGCAACCTCGCCCAGGCCGACGCGCTCGACGCGCTGCTGCAGCGGCTCGGCCAGCCGATGGATTTCGCGGTGCAGCTGGAAGTGCCGCAGGAACTGCTGGTCCAGCGCATCGCCGGCCGCGCCCAGGCCGAAGGCCGCGCCGACGACGCGCCCGAGGCGGTGCGCACCCGGCTGCAGGTCTACGACAGCCAGACCGCGCCGGTGATCGACTTCTATCGCCAGCACGGCCAGCTCACCGTCGTCGACGGCGTGGGCTCGCTCGACGAAGTGTTCACCCGCATCGTCGAGGCGATCTCCCCCTCGAATCCCGTCGGCTGAATTCCTTCTCCCCGCCTGCGGGGAGAAGCTGCCCCGCAGGGGCGGATGAGGGGCGCTTCCAGAGATGACACTCCATATCCTCGGCATCGCGGGCACCTTCATGGGCGGCGTCGCCGCGCTCGCCCGCGAGCTCGGCCACGAAGTCGAAGGCAGCGACCAGGCGGTGTATCCGCCCATGTCCACGCAGCTGGAGCAGCTGGGGATCGACCTGCGCCAGGGCTACGATCCCGCGCACATCTCGCCCGACTGCGACGTGGTGGTGGTCGGCAATGCGCTCTCGCGCGGCAACGCGGCGGTCGAGCAGGTGCTCGACGACGGCCGCGCCTACACCTCCGGCGCGCAATGGCTCAGCGAGGCGGTGCTGCCCGGCCGCGACACGCTCGCCGTTGCCGGCACCCACGGCAAGACCACCACCACCACGATCCTCGCGTTCCTGCTGGAGGCGGCCGGGCGCGATCCCGGGTTCCTCATCGGCGGCGTCGCCGGCGACTTCGGCGTGTCCGCGCGCGTCGGCCGCGGCCGCGAGTTCGTGGTCGAGGCCGACGAGTACGACACGGCGTTCTTCGACAAGCGCAGCAAGTTCGTGCACTACCGGCCGCTGGTGGCGATCCTCAACAACCTGGAATACGACCACGCCGACATCTTCCCGGACGTGGCCGCGATCCAGCGCCAGTTCCACCACCTGGTGCGCACGGTGCCGCGCCGCGGGCGCCTCGTGGTCAACGGCGAGGATCCGCGCCTGGCCGAGGTGCTGGCGATGGGCTGCTGGACGCCGGTGGAGCGGTTCGGACTGGACGGCGAATTCGACTGGAGCGCACGCCTGCTCGCCGCCGACGGCAGCGCCTTCACCCTGCTGCGCCACGGCGCGCCGGTCGGCGACGTGCACTGGCCGCTGCTCGGGCGCCACAACGTGATGAACGCGATCGCGGCGCTGGCCGCGGCGCACGCCGTCGGCGTGGACCTGGCGGCGGTGCTGCCCGCGCTGTCGGCGTTCGGCGGGATCAAGCGTCGGCTGGAGGTCGTCGGCACCCATGCGGGTATCACGATCTACGACGACTTCGCCCACCATCCGACCGCGATCGAGACCACGCTGGCCGGCCTGCGCGCGCGCGTCGGCGGGGCGCGGATCGTCGTGGCGATGGAGCCGCGCAGCAACTCGATGCGCCTGGGCGCGCATGCCAACGCACTGGCGCCGTCGCTCGCGGGCGCGGACCTGGTGGTGTTCCTGCAGCGCCCCGGACTGGCCTGGGACGCCGGCAAGGTCATCGCGGCGCTGCGCCACGAGGGCCACGCCGTGCCGGATGTCGACACGCTCGTCGCCACCCTGCGCGCGCGGGTCCGGGCCGGCGACCACGTCGTCTTCATGTCCAATGGCGGTTTCGACGCGGCGCCACGGCGCTTCCTTGACGCCCTGCGCGGGTAAGGTGTCGGCATGGAGGCCGGGACGCTGGGACTGTTTCCATTGCACGCCGTGCTGGTGCCGGGCGCGGCGCTGGGCCTGCGCGTGTTCGAGCCGCGCTACCTGGACCTCGTCCGCGAATGCGGGCGCAGCGGCGGCGGCTTCGGCGTGTGCCTGATCATGGAAGGCGAGGAGGCCGGCGCGGCCGCCACGCCCGCCGCCTTCGGCACCGAGGCGATGATCGAGGACTTCGACACCGACGACAGCGGCGTGCTGACGCTGCGCGTGCGCGGCCGCCGCCGCTTCCGCGTCGAGCGCACGCGCGTGCGCGACAACGGACTGGTGGTCGGCGAGGTCGAGTGGCGCGATCCCGATCCGGACGAGGAGCTCCGCCCCGAGCACGGCCTGCTCGCGCTGCTGCTGCAGCGGATCCTGGAGCAGGCCGGCGGCGAGCACGCGGATGCGCCCGCGTCGCGCTTCGACGACGCCGCCTGGGTGGGCTGGCGCCTGTCCGAGCTGCTGCCGCTCGCCGACCTGCAGCGGCAGTCCCTGCTGCAGGAGGACGATCCGCACGCGCGGCTGCAGCAGTTGCTGGGCTGGGTGTCGGAAGAGCTGAAGTAGCGGCTCAGTCGCCGGCCTCGTCCTGCCGGCGCAGGTCCACCCGCAACACGGCGATCCCCCCGTGGACGCCGGTGCGCAGCGGCAGGCCCTGCAGGTCCTGCAGCAAGGCCGCGTGCGCGGCGCCGTCGTCGTCGATCGGCTGCCACAGCGCCAGGACGTCGAACGGGCGCGTGTAGCGCAGCGCCTGCGCGCTGCCCAGCCACAGCGGGGTGCCGTCGGCCAGGCGCTGGGGCGAAGGCCACAGCCGCAGCACCTGGATCCGGCCCGGGACGCCGGACGGGCGTCGCAACAGCAGGGCTTCGGCTTCCGCGTCCAGCGTGGCCGGCAGCACCGGTTGCGCCGCGGGGGCCAGGTCGTCGTCGAGCAACCCCAGCGTGGCGATCCAGTCGGCCTGCGGCTGCACCCGCCAGCCGCGCGCCCGCAGCCACTGCTCGAGCACGGGCAGCGGCCCGGCGACCTGCAGGTCCAACGGCCAACGCAGGTCGACGTCGCGCTCGTTGCGTTGCGCGGGCAGCGCGCGCCAGTCTTCCGCCTCCCACCAGCCGTCCGCCTCCAGCGTGCTTTCCGCGGCAGGCGCGTGGAAGCGCGCGAGCAGCGGCGCGGAGGCCTGCGGCGCGTGCCAGGCGGCGGCGAGCGCGAACGCACCGTAGAAGATCGCCGCGAGCGGCCGCATCCACATCGACCGTTGCACGTGGCTGCGATAGGCGATCCCCAGCGCCAGGATCCAGGCGATGCCCAGCAGCGCGCTGACCACCACGTCGCTGAGCCAGTGCGCGCCCAGGTACAGGCGCGCGAAACCGATCGCCGTCACCACCACGCCGCCGAGCAGGTAGGGCCACACCCGCCGGCGCCCCGGGAGCTCGCGGGCGATGAGCACGGCGAAGAAGCCGAACGCGATCGTGGACATCGTCACCGCGATCGACGGGAAGCCGAACCCTTCCGGCGCGCCCGGCGGCCGCGGCATGTCGATCCAGTGGCCGAGGCCGGAGGTGAGCGCGAGTCCGAAGGCGAGCGCGGCCAGCCAGTGCGCCGCCGCGATCCAGCGCCGCCGCCAGAGCAGCCAGCCCAGTGCCAGCGCGCACGCCGGCAACAGCACCCTGGCGTCGCCCAGCGTCGCGAGTGCCGCCATCATCCGGTCGGCCAGCGGATTGCGCAGCGACGCCATCGCCGCGTAGACGCTCCAGTCCAGCAACAGCGGGCCGCCGCGCGCGAGCAGGAGCGCCAGCAGCGCGAACCAGGCCCAGCCGATGGCGAGCAGGCAGGCGGCGAGCAGTGCGAGCGAGGCGGATTCGGGCCGGTTCGGATCCATCAGCGCCTGCGCGTAGCGGCCCAGCCAGGGATGTGCGCGCGACCAGCGCAGCGCGCGCGCCAGCAGCGCGTCGGCGTGGTCGGCGAACCAGCGCCAACCGTAGAGCACCATCGCCCACGTGCCCGCGATCACGGCCGCCAGCGCCAGCAGCACCAGCGCCAGGCGGTCGGCGACCGCGGCCACCGCGTCGTAGGACGCGCCGAAGATCCAGCCCGGGGCGAGGAAGGCCGCGGCCCAGGTCACCGCGGCGAACACGCTCGCGGGCAGATAGCGGCGCAGCGGCATCCGCAGCATCCCCGCCACCGCCGGCACGAAGGGCCGGACCGCGCCGACATAGCGGGCGATGACGATGCCCTTGAGGCCGTGGCGGCGGAACAGCAGCTCGCCGCGATCGACGAACTGCGGATAACGGCGGAACAGCCAGTGCTCGCGCAACTGCGGGCCCCAGCGATGCCCCAGCCAGTAGCTCAGTCCGTCGCCGAGGAGCGCGCCGAGCGCCGCGCAGGCCAGTGCGTACGGGCCCGAGACGTGGCCCAGGCCGACCAGGGCGCCGACGGCGAACAGCAATGGCAACGCCGGCACCACGATGCCGACCACCGCCAGCGCGTCGCAGAACGCGACCAGGAACACCAGGCCGCCGGCCGCCACCGGGTGCGCGCCGATCCAGGCAACGGCGTTGTCGAACCAGGCGCTGGGCATCGGGCGATTATGCCCGCGACGCCTACAATGCGGGCAAGCCGATCCGGCGATCGAGGGAGTGGCGCGCCATGCGGGACCTGTCGGGCAAGACCCTGTTCATCACCGGCGCCTCGCGCGGGATCGGTCGCGCCATCGCCCTGCGCGCCGCGCGCGATGGCGCCAACATCGCCATCGCCGCGAAGTCCGACGTCGCCAATCCCAAGCTGCCCGGCACCATCCACACCGTCGCCGCGGAAGTGCAGGCGGCGGGCGGCCGCGCGCTGGCGCTGAAATGCGACATCCGCGACGAGGAGGCGGTGCGCGCCGCGGTCGCCGCCGCGATCGATGCCTTCGGCGGCCTCGACATCCTGGTCAACAACGCCAGCGCGATCTGGCTGCGCGGCACCCTGGACACGCCGATGAAGCGCTTCGACCTGATGCAGCAGGTCAACGCGCGCGGCAGCTTCCTGTGCGCGCAGGCCTGCCTGCCGGAACTGCTGAAGGCGCCCAATCCGCACATCCTCACCCTGGCGCCGCCGCCCTCGCTCGACCCGAAGTGGTGGGGGCCGCACACCGGCTACACCCTGGCGAAGATGGGCATGAGCTTCGTCACCCTGGGCCTGGCCGCGGAATTCGGCCGCCAGGGCGTGGCGGTCAACGCGCTGTGGCCGCGCACGGTGATCGCCACCGACGCGGTGAACATGATCCCGGGCGTGGACGTCGCCCACTGCCGCAAGCCGGAGATCGTGGCCGACGCCGCGCACGCGATCCTGTCGCGCCCGGCGCGGGGTTTCAGCGGCGAATTCCTCATCGACGAGGACGTGCTGCGCGAGGCCGGCGTCACCGACTTCGCGCCCTACGCGGTCGATCCGTCGAAGCCGCTCCTGCCGGACCTGTTCCTGGATCGCGAAACGCGCTGAGGCGTCAGCCCAGCGCCTGGGCCCAGTCGGCCACGAGGTCGTCGACGTGCTCCAGGCCCACCGAGACGCGCAGGAGGTCCTGCGGCGACACCGGGTGCGGCCCCTCCACCGAGGCGCGATGCTCGACCAGCGATTCGCAGCCGCCGAGCGAGGTCGCGTTGGTGAAAAGTTGCAGTCTTCCCGCGACCTTCAACGCCGCCTCGCGGCCGCCGCGCAGGTGCAGGCTGAGCATGGCGCCGTAGTCGCGCATCTGCGCGCGGGCCGTCTCGTGCCCCGGATGCGACGGCAGGCCCGGCCAGTTCACGCGCGCGACAGCCGGGTGCCCCGCCAGGAATTCCGCCAGCGCGCGCGCGTTGGCGCAGTGCATCGCCATCCGCGCCGGCAACGAGCGGCAGCCGCGCAGCGTCAGCCACGCGCTGAACGGCGACAGCACGCCGCCGGTGACGTGGCGGCGGTGCGCGACCGCGTCGTGCAGCGCGTCGCGGCGCGCGAACACCAGCGCGCCGCCGAGCACGTCGCTGTGGCCGCCGAAGTACTTGGTCGTGGAGTGCATCACCACGTCGGCGCCCAGCGCCAGCGGCTGCTGCAGCACGGGCGTGGCGAAAGTGTTGTCGCAGCACAGCAGCGCGTCGCGCTCGCGCGCGATCCGCGCGAGCGCGGCGATGTCGCAGATCTTCATCAGCGGGTTGGACGGCGTTTCCACCCAGAGCAGCGTGGTCGCGGGCGCGCACGCCGCCTCGACCGCGGCCAGGTCCGCCATGTCCACGAACCCGGTCGTGATTCCCCGCTGCGGCAGGAACTCGTTGGCCAGGTAGCGGGTGCCGCTGTAGCAGTCGTCGGGCAGGAGCACGCGGGCGCCGGGCGGCAGCGCCTCGAGCAGGCCGGAAATCGCCGCCATGCCGGACGCGTAGGCCAGCGCCGCCTCGCCACCTTCCAGCGCCGCCAGCGCGGTTTCCAGCCGGTCCTGCGTCGGGTTGCCCTCGCGCTGGTACTCGTAGCCGGCGACGCGTTCCGCCGCGGGGCCGTGCCGGAACGTCGTGGACAGGTGGATCGGCGGCGCGACCGCGCCGGTCTCCGCGTCCGGCGCGGCGCCGGCGTGCACGGCCAGGGTTTCAAGCTTCATGCCATCACCTCGGCGAAGGCCTCGCGCGCGGCGGCGATGGTGGCCGCGATCTCCGCGTCGCCGTGCGCGGACGAAAGGAAGCCAGCCTCGAACGCCGACGGCGCCAGGTAGACGCCGCGCTCGAGCATGGCGTGGAAGAACCGGTTGAACATCGCGGTGTCGCAGGCGACGGCACCGGCGTAGGTGTCCACCGGCGTCGGGCTGAAGAACAGGCCGAACATGCCGCCGACGCGGTTGGTGGTGAAGGGCACGCCGGCCTCGCGCGCGGCGGCTTCCAGGCCGTCGCACAAGGCGTGCGTCTTCGCTTCGAGCGCGTCGTGGAAGCCCGGGGCCGACACCAGTTCGAGCATGGCCAGGCCCGCGGCCATCGCCACCGGGTTCCCGCTCAGCGTTCCGGCCTGGTACACCGGGCCGGCGGGTGATACCTGTTCCATGAGTTCGCGGCGGCCGCCGTAGGCGCCCACCGGCATGCCGCCGCCGATCACCTTGCCGAAGGTGCTCAGGTCCGGCGTGACGCCGTAGCGGGCCTGCGCGCCGCCGAGGGCGACGCGGAAGCCGGTCATCACCTCGTCGAAGATCAGCAGCGCGCCGTGCCGCGCGCACAGCGCGCGCAGGTGCTGCAGGTAGCCCTCGCGCGGCGGCAGGCAGTTGGCGTTGCCGACCACCGGCTCGATGATCAGCCCGGCGATGTCGTCGCCGCAGTCGTCGAACAGCGCGGTCGCCGCGTCGAAGTCGTTGTAGGGCAGGGTGAGCGTGAGGTCGGCGAGCGCCTTGGGCACGCCCGGCGAGGTCGGCACGCCGAAGGTCAGCGCGCCGCTGCCGGCCTTCACCAGGAAGCTGTCGCCGTGGCCGTGGTAGCAGCCCTCGAACTTGACGATGCGCGCGCGCCCGGTGGCGCCGCGCGCCAGGCGGATCGCCGACAGCGTGGCCTCGGTGCCGGAGTTCACCATCCGCACCATCTCGATGGAGGGCACCAGCCGGATGATCGCCTCGGCCATCTCCACTTCCAGCGGGTTGGGCACGCCGAAGCTCAGGCCGTCGCGCGCCACGCGCTGCACCGCCTCCAGCACCGCGGGATGGTTGTGCCCGGCGATCATCGGCCCCCACGAGCCGACGTAGTCGATGTAGCGGTTGCCGTCCACGTCGAACAGGAACGGCCCCTCCGCGCGCTGCGCGAAGAAGGGCTCGCCACCGACCGAGCGGAACGCGCGCACCGGCGAGTTCACGCCGCCGGGCATCAGCGCCTGGGCGCGGGTGAACAGGGCGTGCGAGCGTGCATGGTCCATGGAAGGCCTCGGTCGGTCAGTGGGGACGCGTGGCGCACGCGCGCAGCGCGCGGGCCGCCGCGACGGGGTCGGGGGCGTCGAAGACGCCGCCGATGACCGCGATCAGGTCGGCGCCGGCCTCGACCGGGATGCCGGCATTTTCCGGGGTAATGCCGCCGATCGCCACCACGGGCAGGCCCAGCGCGCGGGCGTGGCGTAGCAGGCCGGGGCCAGCGCGGCGCGCGCCGGGCTTGGTGCCGGACGGGAACATCGCGCCGAAGGCGACGTAGGCCGCGCCCTGCGCCGCGGCGGCGCGGGCGCGGGCGAGGTC
>DASWQG010000021.1:0-3271 GCA_036403775.1 Luteimonas sp. | reverse complement strand
CGGCCGGCATCATCGTGGCCGAGCCGGACGGCCAGGGCTGCTGCGGCGCCCTGCATGCGCACGGCGGCGACCCGGCGGCCGCGGGCACGCTCGGCGCACGCAACCGGGAGGCATTCGACGGCACCGGCACCGTGCTGACGCTGGCCAGCGGCTGCCATGAATCGCTCGAAGCCAGCCTGCGCGGCACCGCCGAAACGCTCGACGCGCAGGCCTTCCTCGCGGCGCGCGCGCAGGCCCTGCGGTTCGCCCCCTGCCACGAGCGCGTCGCCCTGCACCTGCCCTGCACCCAGCGCAACGGGGTGCGCAGCGTGGCCGCCACCCGCGCGCTGCTGGCACGCGTGCCGGGCCTCGAGGTGGTCGAGCTCGACGCCGGCCACGGCTGCTGCGGCGCCGCCGGAACGCAGCTGGCGACCGACCGCGAGCGCGCGGCCGTCTTCCGCGAACCACTGCTCGCGCAGCTGCACGCCAGCGGCGCGACCCGCCTGCTCAGCGCCAACATCGGTTGCCGGTTGCATTTCGCCAACGGCACCCGCGTCGCCGTGCAGCATCCACTCGAGTTCCTCGCCGAGCGGATACCATGAGCGCATGGACCGGACGCTGACCCCGCTGGACCGGCTGCTCGACGGCGCGCAGAACGCGCTGGCGACGATCACCGGCAGCCTGCACGCCGAACGCCCGAATCCCGGCCGCGGCGAAGCCGAGGTCGTGCTCGACGACGACGAGCGCCGCCACGCCGCGGGCCTGATGCGGATCAACCACGTCGGCGAGGTCTGCGCGCAGGCGCTCTACGTCGGCCAGGCCGCCGTGGCGCGCGACGGCGCGACGCGCCGCCAGCTGCTCGCGGCCGCGCAGGAGGAGACCGACCACCTGGCCTGGTGCGCCGACCGCCTCCGCGAACTCGACAGCCGCCCCAGCCTGCTCAACCCGCTGTGGTACGCCGGCAGCTTCGCCATCGGCGCGGTTGCCGGGTTGCGTGGCGACGGCTGGAACCTGGGCTTCGTGGTCGAGACCGAGCGGCAGGTCGAGGCGCACCTGGACGAGCACCTGCGCGTGCTGCCCGAGGCCGACGCCCGCAGCCGCGCGATCCTGGGGACGATGAAGGCCGACGAGGCGCGCCACGCGGCGAACGCCGAAGCCGCCGGCGCGCGCGTGCTGCCGCCGCCGGTGCCGTCGCTGATGGCGGCGGCTTCCAGGTTGATGAAAACGGTGGCCTACCGCCTGTAGGCGCTACTCGACCAGGTTGCGGCCGTGGTAGAGCTCCTCGATCTCGCGCTTGAGCCGCGCCTCGATCTTCATCCGCTCCTTGAACGACAGGTTCTTCGCCTTTTCCTCGAACAGGTAGTTGTCGAGGTCGAAGTCCTTCAGGTGCATCTTCGTGTGGAAGATGTTCTCCTGGTACACGTTCACGTCGAGCATCTCGTAGCGCGAGCGGACGTTCTTGGCCAGGTAGTCCTGGATCGAGTTGATCTTGTGGTCGATGTAGTGCTTGCGGCCCTTGATGTCGCGGGTGAAGCCGCGCACGCGGTAGTCCATCACCACGATGTCGGACTCCAGCGACTCGATCAGGTAGTTCAGGGCCTTCAGCGGCGAGATCACGCCGCAGGTGGCCACGTCGATGTCGGCGCGGAAGGTGGCGATGCCGTTGTCCGGGTGGGTCTCCGGATAGGTGTGGACGGTGATGTGCGACTTGTCCAGGTGCGCGACCACGGCGTCGGAGATCACGCCCTTGGCCTGCGACTTGTCGATCACCGGCTCCTCGGAGATCAGGATCGTCACCGACGCGCCCTGCGGGTCGTAGTCCTGCCGGGCGACGTTGAGGATGTTGGCGCCGATGATCTCGGCGACGTCGGTCAGGATCTGCGTCAGCCGGTCGGCGTTGTACTCCTCGTCGATGTACGCGATGTAGCGCTGCCGCTGTTCCTCGGACACGGCATAGCAGACATCGTAGATGTTGAACGACAGCGCCTTGGTCAGGTTGTTGAAACCCTGGAGCTTGAGGCGCGGGAGCGGCTTGACCACAGGCATCGGTCTTCCCGGAGGGTGAAGGGGGAATTATGCGGCATCCGGCGGGTTGCCCCAAGGACGCCGCCGTCACGGTTTGCCGCGCGGGCGGCCAGCGACTAACCTGCGGGCCATCCCGACCGCCGATGGAACCCGCATGTCCACTGCCCTGCATGGATCGCACCGCCAGGCCAGCAACAACCCGCTGGCCCCGGACGCCGCCGCCATCGACCGCTTCCTTGGCTACTGCCACCGCCGCCGGTATCCGGCCCGGACCGACGTGTTCCGGCCCGGCGACCCGGCCGGCACCCTGTACTACATGGTCAACGGCTCGACCAGCATCATCACCGAGGAGGACGACGGCCGCGAGCTCGTGCTCGGCTATTTCGGGCCGGGCGAGTTCGTCGGCGAGATGGGCCTGTTCATCGAGTCCGAGCGCCGCGAGGTGATCCTGCGCACCCGCGTGGCCTGCGAGCTGGCCGAGATCAGCTACGAGCGCCTGTACCAGCTGTTCGCCGGGCCGCTGGCGGCCGATGCGCCGAAGCTGCTGTGGCAGATCGGCTCGCAACTGTCGCGGCGCCTGCTGGACACCAGCCGCAAGGCCGGGCGCCTGGCCTTCCTCGACGTCACCGACCGCATCGTCCGCACCCTGCACGACCTGACGCAGGAACCCGAGGCAATGACGCATCCGCAGGGCACCCAGCTGCGCGTGTCGCGGCAGGAGCTGGCGCGGCTGGTCGGCTGCTCGCGCGAGATGGCCGGCCGCGTGCTGAAGAAGCTGCAGGCCGACGGCGTGCTGCACGCGCGCGGCAAGACCATCGTCCTCTACGGCACGCGGTAGCTCTACGGGTCTCCTGCGCGCGACCGGCATCCCCAGTTGAGGATCGGCGTGCCCGGCGGCAGCACGCGGCGGAACATCGCCACGCGGCCGGGCTTGGGGTTCACGACCACCGGCCTGCGCGCGGCGCGCAACAGCGGCAGGTCCGCGCTGCTGTCCGAATAGGCGGTCTCCACCGCGCCGAAGCCGCGCGCGCGCAGCATCCGCATCTTGTTTTCGGCATGGCAGTGCTGGTCGGTCACGTAGCCGCCGAGCAGGCGGCGGCCGAGGCTGCCCACCACCGGCAGGTCCTGGTGGGCGACGAAATCGAGGATGGCGCGCGCCAGTTCCGGCGGCGCACCCGTCGCCACGACCACCTCGTCGCCGGCCGCCCGGTGCCGGTGCAGCACCGCCAAAGCCGGCGGCAGCAGGCGCGCGCGGAGCGACGCGGCG
>DASWQG010000020.1:0-8554 GCA_036403775.1 Luteimonas sp. | reverse complement strand
GGACGCCGCCGAGCAGGCCGCCGACCGCATCGCCGACGCCGGCTTCACCGACTACCTGGTGATCCGTGACGGCAGCGAAGCCAACAGCGTCGCGCTCGGGCGCTACGGCACGCGCGAGGCCGCGCAACGGCGGCTGGCGGGGCTGCAGGCGGCGGGCTTCGCGGCGCGCTGCGCTAGAATCGAGGCCGAGTCGCAGGATTGATTCCCGCCGGCATAGCTCAGTCGGTAGAGCAACCGCCTTGTAAGCGGTAGGTCCCCAGTTCGAATCCGGGTGCCGGCACCAGCCAGGAGCCACGATGACCCGCCAGTTCCCGCCCGTTTCGCTGATCGGCGTGCCCACAGACGTCGGTGCCGGCCACCGCGGCGCGCTGCTCGGCCCGGACGCGCTGCGCATCGCCGGCCTGCGCGAGGCGCTGGCCGCGCGCGGCGTGGACGTGGTCGACCGCGGCAACCTCGCGGGCCCGCAGAACCCCTGGCAACCGCCGGTCGAAGGTTACCGCCACCTGCAGGAAGTGGTGGCCTGGAACCGCCTGCTGATGGACGCGGTCGGCGCGGAACTGGCGGAGGGGCGGCTGCCGATCATGATGGGCGGCGACCATTGCCTGGGCATCGGCTCGATCACCGCGGTGGCGCGCCACTGCCGGGAAAACGGCAAGAAGCTGCGCGTGCTCTGGCTGGATGCGCACGCGGATTTCAACACCCACGAGGTCACGCCGTCCGGGAACATCCACGGCATGCCGGTCGCGTGCCTGTGCGGCATCGGTCCCGAGCCGCTGGTGACGCTGGGCGGCAGCGCGCCGGCGATCACCCCGGCGCAGGTGCGGCAGGTCGGCATCCGCTCGGTGGACGAGGGCGAGAAGCGGCTGGTCAAGGAGCACGGGCTGGACGTGTACGACATGCGCTACATCGACGAGGTCGGGATGAAGCGCACGATGGAGGCCGCGCTGGAAGGCCTCGACGACGACACCCACCTGCATGTCAGCTTCGACGTGGACTTCCTCGATCCGGCGATCGCGCCCGGCGTCGGCACCACGGTCCCCGGCGGCCCGAACTACCGCGAGGCGCAGCTGGTGATGGAGATGATCGCCGACAGCGGCCGCATGGGGTCGCTCGACCTGGTCGAGCTCAACCCGGTGCTGGATTGCCGCAACCAGACCGCGTTGCTGACGGTGGACCTGGTGGAAAGCCTGTTCGGCAAGTCCACCCTGATGCGCGACTAGGCGTCGCTGAACGGATCCCGCGCCGCCGCGGGGTGGCTCGACACCGCATTCACGCGCTCCGGGATTCCATGGGCGACACGGACGGCGTCCGCCGCTCGTCCCCCCGACACAGGAGAGTCTCATGCGTATGAACCGGAAGCTGCTTGCGGTGCTGATGTTGTCGATCATGGGCTCGCTGGCCGCGTGCCACACCGTCGAGGGCGTGGGCAAGGACATCGAGTCCGCCGGCGACTCGATCCAGGACACCGCGCAGGACTGCACCGACAACGTCGAAGGCAACTGCTGAGCCCCGACCGCTTCTTCCCAGGAGCGCACCAGCAAGGATGCCTGCGGGCCGGGGTGACGCCCCGGCCCGTTCTTTTGGGGGCTGCGGCACCCGACCCGTCCGGTAAACTGGCGCGATGGCCATCCAGCGCGTCCTTACCGGCATCACCACCTCGGGCACGCCGCACCTGGGGAACTACGTCGGCGCGATCCGCCCGGCGATCGCGGCGAGCCGGGCGCCCGGCACCGAGTCCTTCTATTTCCTCGCCGACTACCACGCGCTGATCAAGGTCCAGGACCCGGCGCGCGTGCAGCGCTCGACCCTGGAGATCGCCGCCGCCTGGCTCGCCTGTGGCCTGGACCCCGACCGCGCCTGGTTCTACCGCCAGAGCGACGTGCCCGAGATCACCGAGCTGACCTGGCTGCTGACCTGCGTCGCCGGCAAGGGCCTGCTCAACCGCGCGCACGCCTACAAGGCGGCGGTGGACCGCAACCGCGATGCCGGCGAGGACGAGGATGCCGGCGTCACCGCGGGCCTGTTCATGTACCCGGTGCTGATGGCGGCGGACATCCTGCTGTTCAACGCGCACAAGGTGCCGGTCGGTCGCGACCAGGTGCAGCACATCGAGATGGCGCGCGACATCGGCCAGCGCTTCAACCATCTGTACGGCGAGCCGGCCTCCAGGGAGTATTTCACGCTGCCGGAGGCGGCGGTCGAGGCGCAGGTGGCGACGCTGCCGGGGCTCGACGGCCGCAAGATGAGCAAGAGCTACGACAACACGATTCCCTTGTTCGCCCCGGCCGCGGAGCTGCGGAAGCTGATCTTCTCGATCGTCACCGATTCTCGGAAGCCGGGTGAACCGAAGCCTGTCGAGGGATCGGCGCTGTTCGAGCTCTTCCAGGCGTTCGCCAGCGAGCCGGAAACCGCCGCCATGCGCGAGGCCTTTGCCAGCGGCATCGGCTGGGGGGATGCCAAGGAGCTGCTGGCGATCCGCATCGAGGCCGAGGTCGCGCCATTGCGCGAGCGCTACGAGGCGCTGGTCGCGCATCCGGCGCGGATCGAGGAGCAGTTGCGCGACGGTGCGCGGCGCCTGCGCGAGCGCTACGCGACGCCTTTCCTGGCCGAATTGCGCGACGCGGTCGGGCTGCGCGACCTGGGCCGGGTGGCCGCGCCTGCCGCGGACGGCAAGGCGCCGAAGGCGGCGCCGCCGGCGTTCAAGCAGTACCGCGAGGCCGACGGCCGGTTCTACTTCAAGCTGGTGGAGGGCGAGCGCGTGCTCCTGCAGAGCCGGGGCTTCGATTCCCCGCGCGACGCCGGCCTGCGGATCGCCGCGCTCAAGCGCGACGGCTTCGACGGCACCGACGCCACCGCCGGCGAGGGCGTGGCGCCGGGCGAGGTGGCCGCGGCGCTCGACGCCATCCGCGACGCGGAATCGGCAAAGGCATGAACCAGCTCGCGTCCATGCCCGACCTGGCGCTGATCCTGTTCGCGCCCTGGTTCCTGATCCTGTCGGTGCTGTTCTGGATGTATCCGCGGCAGCCGCGCAACGCGAAGCGGCGCCTGTTCGACGCGGTGGCGCTGGTCCTCGCGCTGGTCGCGTTCATCGCCACGCTGCGCTGGTCGCACGGCTATGCCGATCGCGCCTACGGCCGGATGTGGCCGCAGATCCTCGCCACGTCCGCCGGCTACGGCGTCTACCTGCTCGCGCTGACCGTGGCGGTCTTCGTCCGCCGCGCCATCTTCAGAGTGTAATGTCCTTCTCCCCGCCCGCGGGGAGAAGGTGGCGCGCAGCGCCGGATGAGGGGCGCTCTTCCTAACTCCACTCGTTAGGCCGCTGCCCCTGCTCCGGGTGGTGCATCCTCACCACGCAGAAGCGCTGCCCGCTCGGGGCTTCCATCACCCACCAGCGCTTCACGAAGCCGATCCGCTTCGCGCCGAGCTTCTCCAGGCGGTCGGCCTCGGCGTCGATGTCGTCGGCCTCGATGTCCAGGTGCACGCGCGACGGGTGCGACACCTTCTGCACCTCCACGTGCAGCCCGCCCGGCGTGTCGCCGAACTGCTGGTACTCCGCGGTGCCGTCGCCGGCCGCGGGGTCGGCGATGCGCATCCCCAGGGCATCGCGCCAGAACGCCGCCGCCGCGTCGAGGTCCTCGACGTTGCAGTCGATGATGAACCCGGCGAGGCGGCTGCGATGGGGCATGTGGGCGTCTCTTCAGCCGACCATGGACGGCTCTACTGGGGGGCGGACAGGTCGTCGAGCAGCGCCTTGAGGAAGCGCGCGGCCTCGCCGCCGGTGGCGGCGCGGTGGTCGAAGGTCAGCGAGATCGGCATCCGGCGATGCACCTCGATGCCGCCCATGACCGCGACCACGTCGTGCGACAGCTTGCCGGCACCGACGATCGCCACGCACGGCGGCACCACCACCGGCGTCGCGTAGCGGCCGGCGAACATGCCGAAGTTCGAGAGCGAGATGGTGTAGCCCTGCAGCTCGCTGGCCGGGATGGTGCGCGATTCGACCTGCGCGCGCAGGCGCTGGATGCCGGCGCGCACGCCCTGGGCGTCGAGCATGTCGGCGTTGCGCAGCGCGGGCACGAACAGGCCGTCGTCGGTGTCCACGGCGATGCCCACGTCCACGTGCGGATGCTGGGTGCGCGTCAGCGACTGGCCGTCGAACCAGGCGTTGAGCGCCGGCACGGCCTTGCACGCGGCGACGATCGCTCGGATCAGTCGCGCGGTGATGTCCTGCTTGCCGATCCAGGCGTGCAGGTCGGCGTCGTCCACCAGCGTCGTCGGCACGACCTGCGCGTGCGCGTCGGCCATGACCCGCGCCATGTTGCGGCGCACGCCCTTGAGCTGCTCGGGTTGTCCGCTGGCGGCCACGCCCGGGGGCTGGGTGCGCATGGGCTTGCCGGACTGGGACAGCGTGCTGCGCGCCTCCTGGGTGGGCACGGCGCGAGCCGCGACCTGGTCGGCAGCCGGTGCAGTCGCGGCTCGCGCCGCGCCTGCAGGCTGGCTTCCCATCGCCGCCGTTCCCGACGCCGCCGCCTGCTTCACGTCCGCCATCGTCACCGTGCCGTCGGGTCCGGTGGCGCGCACGCGGGTGATGTCGACCTTCAGCTTGCGCGCCATCGCGCGCACCGCCGGCATCGCCTTGACGCCACCGACCGCGACCGCGGCCTCGGCATGCACTGCGTCCGAACTCTGCATCGCGCCGACCACGGTGCCGGCGTCGCTGCGGGCCTCGCCCTTGGGCGCGGGCGCGCCCTGGGCGGAAATGGCGCCGCCTTCGTCGGAGGCCACGACCTTGTGGTCGGGGGCGGGATCCTCGCTGCCGACGCTGTGACCGCCGCCACCGCCGTGGTGGTGGCCGGTGTCCTGGCCTTCCGCGCGCTGCGGCATCGAGGGATCGACCTCGAACTCGGCCAGCATGGTGCCGGTGACGATCACGTCGCCCGGGCCGCCGGCCAGCTTCAGCACCTTGCCCGACACGGGCGAGGGCACGTCGACCACCGCCTTGGCGGTCTCCATGGACACGAGGTTGTCGTCGAGGCGGATGGTGTCGCCTTCCTTGACGTACCACTCGACGATGGTGGCGTCCGGCAGGCCTTCGCCGAGGTCGGGCAGGAGGAATTTCTTGCTCATCTTCGTCGGCTTCCTTACGAATGGGCCAGGGCGTGCTTCGCCGCGGCGACGATCTTCTCCACGCTGGGCAGGTACTTCATCTCCAGGCGGAACAGCGGGATGTGGGTGTCGTAGCCGGTGACGCGCTCGACCGGGGCGAGGAGGTCGTACATGCACTCCCCGGCCAGGCGCGCGGCGATCTCGGCGCCGAAGCCGGCGGTCTTCGCCGCTTCGTGCACGATCACGCAACGGCCGGTCTTGGCCACCGACTCGGCGATGGTGTCGAAGTCGAGCGGGGTCAGCGTGGCGACGTCGATGACCTCGGCGCTGACGCCTTCCTTCGCCAGCGCGTCGGCGGCCTCCAGCGTCTCCTTCACCTGCGAGCCCCAGGTCACCAGGGTGATGTCGCTGCCGTCGCGCAGCACGTAGCACACGTCCAGCGGCAGCGCCTCGCCGTCGTCGGGCACCAGTTCCTTGTACTGCCGGTAGATGCGCTTGGGCTCCATGAAGATCACCGGATCCGGGTCGCGGATCGCGGCCAGCAGCATGCCGTACGCGCGCTGCGGCGAGGACGGCAGGATCACGCGCAGGCCGGGCACGTTGGTGAAGATCGCCTCGTTGGCCTCGCTGTGGTGCTCGGGCGCGCGGATGCCGCCGCCCCACGGCACGCGCAGCACCATCGGGCAGTGCAGGCGGCCGCGGGTGCGGTAGCGCATGCGCGCGGCGTGGCAGACCAGGAAGTCGACCATCGGGTAGACGAAGCCGTCGAACTGGGCTTCGGCCACCGGGCGCATGCCCTGCGAGGCCATGCCCACGGTCAGGCCGGCGATCGTGGTTTCGTCCAGCGGCGTGTCGAGCACGCGCTCGGGCCCGAACTGCTGCTGCAGGCCGGCGGTGGCGCGGAACACGCCGCCGTTGACGCCGACGTCCTCGCCGAGCACGACCACGCGCTCGTCATTGCGCATCTCGTAGGCCAGGGCCTGGGTGATCGCCTCGATGAGCGTGATCGGGGCGGGCGTGGTCGGGGCGGGCGTGCCTTGGGCGGCCGGCGCGGCCGCGGTCTTCTGCTTAGCCATTGCGCTTCTCCCAGGCGATCGCCTGCTCGCGCTGCGCGGCCAGGTCGGCCGGCAGTTCCTCGTACAGGTAATCGAACATCGCTTCCACCGGCTGCACCTTGGTCTCCAGGTAGGCGTTGATCTCCACGTCCACCTGCTTCGCGCATTCCTCGAGCCAGGCTTCCTCCTGCTTCGCGTCCCAGGCCTTGGCGCCGACCAGGTAGTTGCGCAGGCGGATCATCGGCTCGCGCGTCCAGGCGTCCTTGACCTCGTCCTCGCCGCGGTAGCGGCGCGCGTCGTCGGCGGTGGTGTGGTCGTGCAGGCGGTAGGTCATGAACTCGATCACGCTGCCGCCTTCGCCCTTGCGCGCGCGCTCATGCGCGCGGCGCATCGCCTCGAGCACGGCGATGAGGTCGTTGCCGTCCACCTGCAGGCAGTGCAGGCCGCCGGCCAGGCCCTTCTGCGCCAGCGTCTGCGCGCCGGTCTGCGCCGAGCGCGGCACCGAGATCGCCCAGCCGTTGTTGATCACGCACAGCACCAGCGGCAGCTTGTAGGCGCCGGCGGAGTTCACCGCGGCGTAGAAATCGGTCTTCGAGGAGCCGCCGTCGCCGCAGCAGGCCACCGCCACGCGCGCCTGCTGGCGCAGCTTGAAGCTGAGCGCCGCGCCGGCGGCCATCAGGCACTGGGTGGAGATCGGCACGCACCAGGGGTAGTCGTTCTTCGGCCCCTGGAAGTCGTTGCCGCGCTCGTCGCCGCCCCAGTACATCAGCACCTCGCGCGGGCGCACGCCGCGCATGAACTGGGCGCCGTACTCGCGGTAGCTGGGGGCGAACACGTCCTCGGGCTGCATCGAGGCGCCGATGCCGACGTGCACGGCCTCGTGGCCGAGGCTGGCGGCGTAGGTGCCGAGCTTGCCGGTGCGCTGCAGGGCGATGGACTTGCTGTCGAAGGTGCGGACGAACAGCATCTGCTTGAGCAGGGGAACGAGTGCCTTGGGATCCTTGAACGCCTTCGGCAGTTCGGCGACGGGCTTGCCGTCGGGATCCAGGTAGCGCAGGTACTCGATCTCGAATTTCGCGGCGACGGTCATGCGGTCGGGCCCGGGGGAGACAGAAGGGGAAGTGTAGCGAATCGGCCCCCGGGGCCGCCCGGGCGGGCCCCCGCTTGACCCGGGACAAGCGGGGCGCGGGTCGGGTCCGCGCCGCCGCGGCGCCCATGCGACACTTGCGCGCCATGAGCATCGACCGCAACGAACGCGCGCTGGAAGCCGACATCCATACGGACCTGTCCGGGCGCCTGAGCTACGGCGGCTACCTGCGCCTGGATCGCCTGCTGTCGGCGCAGCAGCCGCTGTCCGACCCGCCGCACCACGACGAACTGCTGTTCATCGTCCAGCACCAGGTCTCGGAGCTGTGGCTGAAGCTGCTGATCCACGAACTGCGCGCGGCGGTCGACCACCTGCGCCGCGACGACCTCGGCCCCTGCCAGAAGATCTTCGCGCGCTGCAAGGTCGTGCTGCGGCAGCTGACCGGCATGTGGTCGGTGCTGGAGACGCTGACCCCGGCCGAGTACCTGGAATTCCGCGAGATCCTCGGGCCCTCGTCGGGCTTCCAGTCGCTGCAGTACCGGGTCGTCGAGTTCCTGCTCGGCAACAAGAACGCCGCGATGCTGAAGGTCTTCGCGCACGACGCGGAAGCCAGCGCGATGCTGCGCGAGGCGCTGGAGATGCCGGGCCTGTACGACGAATTCCTGCGCTACCTCGCGCGCCACGGCCACGCGGTGCCGGCGGCGCACGTGGAGCGCGACTGGTCGAAGCCGCACGTGTCCGACCCGGCGCTGCTGCCGGTGTTCGAGCGCATCTACGAGGCCACGCACGACCACTGGGAGGCCTACCACCTGTGCGAGGACCTGGTGGACCTGGAGACCGAATTCCAGCTCTGGCGCTTCCGCCACATGCGCACGGTGATGCGGATCATCGGCTTCCGCCGGGGCACCGGCGGGTCGTCGGGCGTGGGCTTCCTGAAGCAGGCGCTGGAGCTGACCTTCTTCCCGGAACTGTTCGAGGTCCGCACCACGATCGGGCCAGGCGGCAAGGCCCCGACCTACCGGGACGCGTGACCCGCCGGATTTGACCTGCGCGCGCCGGCTGGGCGATCCTCGGCCGATTCGCGCCCAGCGCATCGATCCGGGGGAAAGATGAATACGAACGCGCCCAACGCCGCAGAGCCGATGGGTCCGCCGATGGGCCCGCTGTCCGGCGACGCGGCGATCCCGCCGTTCAAGCAGACGATGGGGCATCCGCGGCCGCTGTGGATGCTGTTCATGACCGAGTTCTGGGAGCGGTTCGCCTTCTACGGCATCCGCTGGGCGCTCGTGCTGTACATCGTGGCGCA
>DASWQG010000019.1:0-5247 GCA_036403775.1 Luteimonas sp. | reverse complement strand
CGGCGACTGGCTGGTGGCCGAGGCCGACGAGAGCGACGGCAGCTTCCTGCGCCTGAACCCGCTGGTGGCGATCGTCACCAACATCGACGCCGACCACCTGGAGAACTACGGCGGCGACTTCGCCCGCGTGCAGATGGCCTTCGCCGAGTTCCTGCACCGGCTGCCGTTCTACGGCCTGGCCGTGCTCTGCATCGAGGATCCGGAAGTCGCGGCGCTGGCGCAGGCCACCACGCGCCACGTGATGACCTACGGTTTCGGCGCCGAGGCCGACGTGCGCGCGATCGACGTGCGCCAGGACGCGGCCTGCATGCGCTACACGCTGTGCCTGCCCGACGGCAGCCGCACCGAGGTGGAGCTGGCGCTGCCGGGCCGCCACAACGTGCTCAACTCGCTGGCCGCGGCCAGCGTCGGCTGGCAGCTGGGCGTGAACGCCGACGCGATCGCGCGCGCGCTGCAGAAGTTCCAGGGCATCGGCCGCCGCTTCAACCTGCTGGCGAAGCTCACCACCGCGCGTGGCGCCACCGTGCAGCTGGTCGACGACTACGGCCACCACCCGAAGGAACTCGAGGCGGTGTTCGCGGCGGCCCGCGGCGGCTGGCCCGACCGCCGGCTGGTGGTGGCGTTCCAGCCGCACCGGTACACCCGCACCCGCGACCTGTTCGACGATTTCGCCAGCGTGCTGTCCAGCGTGGACGCGCTGGTGCTGACCGAGGTGTATCCCGCGGGCGAAGCGCCGATCGCCGGCGCCGACGCGCGCTCGCTCGCCCGCGCGATCCGCACGCGCGGCCGCATCGACCCGGTGGTGGTCAACGGCGCCGGCGACCTGGCGGGCGTGCTGCCCGACATCCTGCAGGACGGCGACCTGCTGCTGGTGATGGGCGCGGGCGACATCGGCCACGCCGCCCAGCAACTGGCCGCCAACGGCTTCGCCGGAGGCACGCCATGAGCGCGCGCGACCTCGCCGCCCGGTCGTTCGATCCGAAGGTGTTCGGCCGCGTCGCCGTGCTGCTCGGTGGCACCAGCGCCGAGCGCGAGGTGTCGCTGGACTCCGGCCGCAACGTGCTCGAGGCGCTGCGCCGCCGGGGCGTGGACGCGCAGCGCGTGGACGGCATCCCGCAGCTGGTGCACGAGCTGCAGGAAGGCCATTTCGACCGCGTGTTCAACATCCTGCACGGCGGTGCCGGCGAGAACGGCACCCTGCAGGGCCTGCTGGACGCGCTGGGCGTGCCTTACACCGGCGCGGGCGTGCTCGGCTCGGCGCTGACCATGGACAAGATCCGCACCAAGCAGGTGTGGATCGCCGAGGGCCTGCCGACGCCGGCGTTCCGCCGGATGCCGGCCGGGGGCGACGTGCGCGCCGCGGTCGCCGAACTGGGCATGCCCGCGTTCCTGAAGCCGTCGAGCGAAGGCTCCAGCGTGGGCGCGTTCCGCGTGACCGGCGAGGCCGAGCTCGAGCGCGCCGCCGGGTTCGCCGCCGGCTATGCCGGGGAGCTGCTGGTCGAACAACTGGTGGAAGGCGAGGAGCTGACCGTTGCCATCCTCGGCGACGAGGCACTGCCGTCGATCCGGATCGTGCCGAAGCAGGGCTGGTACGACTACCACGCCAAGTACCAGGCCGAGGACACGCAATACCTGTGCCCGGGGCTGGAAGGCGCGGAAGAGGACGCGATCCGCGCGCTGGCGCTGCGCGCATTCCGCGCCGCCGGCTGCAGCGGCTGGGGCCGCGTGGACGTGATGCGCGACCGCGACGGCGGCCTGTTCCTGCTCGAGGTGAACACCGCGCCCGGCATGACCAGCCACTCGCTGGTGCCCAAGGCCGCGCAGCAGGTCGGCATCGACTTCGACGCGCTGTGCTGGGCGATCCTGGCGCAGACGCTGGAGCCGCGCGCATGATCGGCTTGCGCGACGGCACGCTCTTCAACAGCGCCGGATTCCGCATCGCCGTGTGGTCGCTGGCGCTGGCGCTCGTCGCCCTGCCGGTGGTCGCGGTGGTGAACGGCTGGGCGGGCGCGGAGCGCTGGCCGCTGCGCACGCTGCGCGTCACCGGCGACCTGGATCGCGTGGATCCGGCGCGGCTGCAGGAGATCCTGCGCCCGTTCGCCCGGCGCGGCTATTTCGCGGTGCAGCTGGACGACGCGCAGGCCGCCGTCGCGCGCCTGCCCTGGGTCGAGCACGCCGAGGTGCGCAAGCGCTGGCCCGACGTGCTCGAGGTGGTGGTGGTCGAACACCGCCCGTTCGCGCGCTGGGGCCAGGACCGTGTGCTGTCCGAGGAAGGCCGCCTGTTCCCGGTCGCCGGGGTTGAATTGCCGAAGGCGCTGCCGTTGCTCGAGGGGCCCGACGCGCGGGTGGCCGCGGTGATGGCGCTGTACGGCGAGGCCCGCGAACTGTTCGCGCCGGCCGGCGCCGACGTGCTCGCCCTGCGCCTGGATCGCCGCGGCAGCTGGGCGCTCGAGCTGTCCGGCGGCATCGATGTCCTGGTCGGCAGCCGCGAGGCGCGCAGCCGCATGGACCGTTTCGCGCGGCTGTTGCCGCGCCTGATCGCGCAGCGCGACGCGTCCGCCAAGGGCGATCGGCTGCTGCGCGCGGACCTTCGCTACACCAACGGGTTCGCGCTGACCTGGGGAGAACCGGCAACACCATGAACCGCAAAGGCGACAAGGCCCTCATCGTCGGCCTCGACATCGGCACCTCCAAGGTGGTGGCGCTGGTGGGCGAGTACTCGCCCGGCAACCCCATCGAGGTGATCGGCATCGGCTCGCACGAGTCGCGCGGGCTCAAGCGCGGCGTCGTCGTGGACATCGAGTCCACGGTGCAGTCGATCCAGCGCGCGGTCGAGGAGGCGGAGCTGATGGCCGGCTGCGAGATCAGCTCGGTGTACGCGTCCATCTCCGGCAACCACGTGCAGTGCCGCAATTCCCCCGGCATCGTCCCGATCCGCGACGGCGAGGTCACCTGGGCGGACCTGGACCGCGTGCTCGAGGCGGCCAAGGCGGTGGCGATCCCCGCAGACCAGCGCATCCTGCATGCGATCCCGCGCGAGTACGTGCTCGACGATTCGCAGGAAGGCATCCGCAACCCGGTCGGCATGACCGGGGTTCGCCTGGAGGTGCACGCGCACCTGGTGGTGTGCGCGCAGTCGGCCGCGGCCAACATCAGCAAGTGCGTGCAGCGCTGCGGCCTGCAGGTGGACGACCTGATCCTGTCGTCGCTGGCCTCGGCGACGGCGGTGCTCACCGCGGACGAGCGCGAACTGGGCGTGGTGCTGGTGGACATCGGCGCCGGCACCACCGACATCGCGGTGTTCGTGCAGGGCGCGATCAGCCACACCGCCTCCCTGCCGATCGCCGGCGACCACGTCACCAACGACATCGCGCACATGCTGCGCACGCCGACGCCCGAGGCCGAGCAGATCAAGGTCCGCTACGCCTGCGCGCTGGCGCAGCTGGCGACCGCCGAGGAAAGCATCCAGGTGCCCAGCGTCGGCGACCGTCCGCCGCGGCGCCTGCCGCGCCATGCGCTCGCGCAGGCAGTGCAGGGCCGCTACGAGGAGATCTTCGAGATGGTGCAGGCCGAACTGCGCCGCTCCGGCTTCGAGGAACTGGTGCGCGCCGGGATGGTGCTCACCGGCGGCGCCTCGAAGATGGAGGGCGTGGTCGAGCTGGCCGAGGAAATGCTGCAGATGCCGGTGCGGGTGGGCGTGCCGCAGCACGTCACCGGCCTGGGCGAGGTCGTGAACAACCCGGTGCACGCCACCGGGGTCGGGCTGCTGCTGATGGGCAGCCAGATCGAGCATCCGCGAAGGCCGGTGATCCGCGCCGGCCGCGCGGGGAGCTTCCTGGCGAAGTTGAAGAACTGGTATCGCGGGGAGTTCTGAGCGGGGCAGGTGGGTCGCAACACATAACTAAAACCACGAGGACATGGTCATGGCGCATTTCGAACTGGTGGAAAAGATGGCCCCGAACGCGGTCATCAAGGTAGTGGGCGTGGGCGGCGGCGGCGGCAACGCGGTCGCGCACATGGTCAACAGCAGCGTGGACGGGGTGGAGTTCATCACCGCCAACACCGACTCCCAGGCGATCAAGAACTGCGGCGCCAAGCTGCAGCTGCAGCTGGGCAGCAACGTCACCAAGGGCCTGGGCGCCGGCGCGAACCCCGAAGTGGGCCGCCAGGCCGCGCTCGAGGACCGCGAGCGGATCATGGACGCGCTGCAGGGCGCGGACATGGTGTTCATCACCGCGGGCATGGGCGGCGGCACCGGCACCGGCGCGGCGCCGGTGGTGGCGCAGCTGGCCAAGGAGATGGGCATCCTCACCGTCGCGGTGGTCACCAAGCCGTTCCCGTTCGAGGGCCGGCGCCGCATGCAGGTGGCGCTGAAGGGCATCGACGAGCTGTCGCAGCACTGCGATTCGCTGATCACGATCCCGAACGAGAAGCTGATCACCGTGCTCGGCCGCAACGCCACCATGATCCAGGCGTTCCGCGCGGCCAACGACGTGCTGCTGGGCGCGGTGCAGGGCATCGCCGACCTGATCGTGCGCCCCGGCCTGATCAACGTCGACTTCGCGGACGTGCGCACGGTCATGTCCGAGATGGGCCTGGCGATGATGGGCACCGGCCATGCCCGCGGCGACGACCGCGCGCAGGCGGCGGCGGAGGCCGCGATCCAGAACCCGCTACTCGACGACGTCAACCTGTCCGGCGCCAACGGCATCCTGGTGAACATCACCGCCGGCCCGGACTTCACCATGGCCGAGTTCGACGAGGTCGGCCGCACGGTGGAGAACTTCGCCAGCGAGGACGCGACCGTGGTCATCGGCACCGTGCTCGATCCGGACATGCAGGACGACGTCCGCGTCACCGTGGTCGCCACCGGCCTCAACCGCGCCGTGTCGCGGCAGCCGCTGCGCCACGAGGAGCGTGACGTGGCCCGCGACTATGGCCGCGACACGCGCAAGCCGCAGGTGCAGCTGATCCACAACCAGGGCAAGCGCGACGGCACGACCGGCATGCTGATCGACGAGGTCGCCGACCCGTACAGCCCGTCCACGGGCAGCGGCATCGGTGCCATGCTCCGCGGCCGCAGCGCCGGCGCCGGCGGCGGCACCACCGCCGAACCCGCGACGCCGGCCGTGGCCGATTTCGGCGGGGACAGCAGCTACCTCGACATCCCGGCGTTCCTGCGGCGCCAGGCGGATTGAACAACCTGCCCCTCATCCGCCCCTTCGGGGCACCTTCTCCCCGCGAGCG
>DASWQG010000018.1:0-1804 GCA_036403775.1 Luteimonas sp. | reverse complement strand
AGCAGGCGCCACCCGGCGTGGACGGGCACGCCGGCATCCAGCCCGACCTGATGTGCCTGTCGAAGGGATTGACCGGCGGATTCCTGCCACTGGCCGCCGTGCTGGCCACGCAGGACATCTACGACGGCTTCCTCGACGACTCGCGCGAGCGCGCCTTCCTGCATTCGCACAGCTACACCGGCAACCCGCTCGCCTGTGCCGCCGCGCTCGCGGCGCAGTCGGTGTTCGAGGACGACGACGTGCTCGAGCGCAACCGCGGCACGGCGGCGCGCATGGCCGCGCTCGCCGCGCCGATCGGCCGGCACCGGCACGTCGCGGACCTGCGACAGGCCGGGATGATCGTCGCCTTCGAACTCACCCGCGATGGCGACCGCCGTACGCCGTTCGACCCGTCGCTGCGCGTGGGCCTGCGCGCCTCTCGCGCGGCCCTCGCGCGCGGCATCGTACTGCGCCCGCTGGGCGACATCCTCTACTGGATGCCGCCGTATTGCGTGGACGAGGCGCAGCTGGCGCTGCTGGCCGAGGCGACGGCGGCCGCGATCGACGAGGCGACGGCATGCGCGTGACGCGTCTCTACGTGGACCACCCGCTGCCGGTCGGCTCGCGGCTGCTCCTGCCGGCGGACGCGGCGAACTACCTGGTCCGCGTGTTGCGCCTGGCCGAGGGCGATGCCTGCGTGCTGTTCAACGGCGACGGGCGCGACCGCGACGCGCGGCTGCTCGCGGCGGGCAAGCGCGGCGTCGAGGTCGAGGTGCTGGCCGCGCGCGAGGCCGGCCACGAATCGCCGCTGCGCATCACCTTGCTGCAGGGCATCGCGCGCGGGGAGAAGATGGACCTGGTGCTGCAGAAGGCCACCGAGCTGGGCGTCGCGGCCTTCGTGCCGGTCAGCAGCGAACGCAGCGAGGTGCGCCTGGACGAGGCGCGGGCCGGCAAGCGGCTGGCGCACTGGCAGGGCGTCGTGGCCGCGGCCTGCGGGCAGTGCGGACGTGCGATCGTGCCGCCGGTGTCCGCGCCGCAGTCGCTGGAGGCCGCGCTGGCGGACCTCCCACCGGGACCGCGCTTCCTGCTCGACCCGGTGGCCCCCGACACGATCGCGTCGGTCGCCGCCTTCGAGGGCGGCTGCGTGCTGGCCGTCGGACCGGAGGGCGGCTGGTCGCCGCGCGACCGCACGCAGCTGCTGTCCGCGGGGTTTCGCGGGCTGCGGCTCGGGCCGCGCATCCTGCGCACGGAAACGGCCGGCCTCGCCGCCATCGCCGCGCTCCAGGCCCGGTTCGGCGACCTGTAGGGCGGTCAGGCGGCTTCGCGCAGGCTGTCGCCGATCAGCTGCTCGAGTTGCGCGAGGTCGGGGACCAGCGCCTCGTCGTCGTTCAGGGTCACCCGCGCGACCACGCCGCGCGGCAGCAGCGAGCGGTCGGTCTCCTCGGTCACGAGCGCGGCTTCGGACACCGTCACCAGCCGCGGGAAGCCCTGGGTCAGGACCGCGAAGAACGGCGCCTTCGGATCGCCGCCCAGCGCCTTGAGCACGATCACCTTGCTGCCCAGTCCGCCGCGTTCGTCGGCGATCCCGGCCAGGCGCGAGAACGCGATCAGCGGCAACTGCCAGCCGCGCCAGCGGATCCTGCCGAGCAGCCAGTCGGGCGCGTTGGCGATCGGCTCCGGGTCGGCGAACGAGAGCACCTCGGCGATGGTGGCGTTGGGCAGGAGCAGGCGCGCGCCGGCCACCTGGATCAGCACCCCGCGGATGTCGGCCTGGACGGACGTGTTCATCGGCATTCCTCAGTGGGGCCAGCGCGCCGCCAGGCGC
>DASWQG010000017.1:0-4411 GCA_036403775.1 Luteimonas sp. | reverse complement strand
ACCGCGTAGTACTCCGAGTACATCGGCACCAGCTTCATGGCGACGTAGGCGAAGAAGCCCACCACCGCCAGCACGATGATGAAGCCGATGAGGGTCATGCCGCCTTGCGTGCGCTTCATTGCCGTTCCCCTTCCCCGAGCGTGTCTATGGAATGCGCGTGCCGATGCGGTCGAAGCCCACGCCGCCGTCCCAGTGCATCCACACCAGGAACGCCTTGCCGCGCAGGTTCTCCTCCGGCAGGAAGTGCATGCCTTCCGGCCAGAACCGGCTGTCCTCGCTATTATCACGATTGTCGCCCATGACGAAATAGTGGCCCTCGGGGACCACCCATTCGCCCTCGCCCTGGATGAAGAACGGCACGTCGTCGCGCTCGAGCACCGGGTGCGGCCGGCCGGGGAGCTGTTCCACCAGCAACTGCGCGCCGGTGGCGTCCGCGCCCTGGCCCTCGCCGACGTAGCGGCCGCGCGACTGGTACGCGAGCGGCTGCCCGTTCAGGTAGACGGTGTTGTCGCGATAGCCGACGGTGTCGCCGGGCAGGCCGATCACGCGCTTGATCCAGTCCTGCTCCGGGTACTGCGGCGGATGGAACACGACCACGTCGCCGCGCTCGGGCTCGCCGATCGCCACGACCTTCTGGTTGCTCACCGGCAGGCGCAGGCCGTAGGCGAACTTGTTGACCAGGATGAAGTCGCCGACCAGCAGGCTCGGCATCATCGAGCTGGACGGGATCCGGAACGGCTCGGCGACGAAGCTGCGCAGGCACAGCACCACCGCGAGCACCGGGAAGAAGGCGCGCGAGTAGTCGACGAGCACCGGCTCCTTCGCCTCCAGCAGGCCGGCGCGCTGCTCGCGGCGCTTGCGCCACCACAGCTTGTCCAGCAGCCAGACCAGGCCGGTGAGGAAGGTGAGCCCGACGAGGGCGATTTCGAACCAGCGCATCGCGTGTCCTTATTTGTTGTCGACCTGGAGCACGGCAAGGAAGGCCTCCTGGGGGATCTCCACCCGGCCGACCTGCTTCATCCGCTTCTTGCCTTCCTTCTGCTTCTCCAGCAGCTTCTTCTTGCGCGTCGCGTCGCCGCCGTAGCACTTGGCCAGCACGTTCTTGCGCAAGGCCTTGACCGTCGAGCGGGCGATGATCTGCGAGCCGATCGCGGCCTGGATGGCGACGTCGAACATCTGCCGCGGGATTAGCTCGCGCATCTTCTCGGTGAGCTCGCGGCCGCGGCGGTCGGCGTGGGCGCGATGCGTGATCAGCGACAGCGCGTCCACCTTGTCGCCGTTGATCAGTGTGTCCACGCGCACGAACGGGCCCGCCTCGAAGCGCACGAAGTGGTAGTCGAGCGACGCGTAGCCGCGCGAGACCGACTTCAACCGGTCGAAGAAGTCGAGCACGACCTCCGCCATCGGCAGCTCGTAGCTCACCTGCACCTGGCTGCCCAGGTAGTTGATGCCGACCTGGCGCCCGCGCTTCTCCTCGCACAGCGTGATCACGTTGCCGACGTAGTCGGGCGGCGTGAGGATGTTGGCGCGGATGATCGGCTCGCGGATCTCCTCGACCAGGTTGGACTGCGGCAGCTTGGCCGGGTTGTCCAGCGGCATCACCGTGCCGTCGGTCTTCAGCACCTCGTAGATGACGGTCGGCGCGGTGGTGATCAGGTTGAGGTCGTACTCGCGCTCCAGGCGCTCCTGCACGATCTCCATGTGCAGCATGCCGAGGAAGCCGCAGCGGAAGCCGAAGCCCATGGCCTCGGAACTCTCCGGCTCGAAGCGCAGCGCGGCGTCGTTCAGGCGCAGCTTCTCCAGCGCCTCGCGCAGGTCCGGGTAGTCCTCGGCGTCCACCGGGAACAGGCCGGCGAACACGCGCGGCTGCATTTCCTGGAAGCCGGGCAGCGGCTTCGGCGCCGGGTCGCTGGCCTGGGTCAGCGTGTCGCCGACCGGCGCGCCGTGCACGTCCTTGATGCTGGCCGTGACCCAGCCCACCTCGCCCGCGCCGAGCCTGTCCAGCACCTTGCGCTTGGGGGTGAAGACGCCGACGTTGTCCACCTCGTGCGCGCGGCCGGTGGACATCACCAGCAGCTTGTCGCCCTTGCGGATCTCGCCCTGCATGACCCGCACCAGCGAGACCACGCCCAGGTAGTTGTCGAACCAGGAATCGATGATCAGCGCCTGCAGCTTGTCGGTGTCGCGCGGCTGCGGCGGCGGGATGCGCTCGACGATGGCCTCGAGCACCGCCTCGACGTTGAGGCCGGTCTTGGCGCTGATCGCCACCGCGTCGGCGGCGTCGATGCCGATCACGGCCTCGATCTCTTCCTTCACCCGGTCGATGTCGGCGGTCGGCAGGTCGATCTTGTTGAGGATCGGCACCACCTCCAGGCCCTGCTCCACCGCGGTGTAGCAGTTGGCGACCGACTGCGCCTCCACGCCCTGCGCGGCGTCCACCACCAGCAGCGCGCCCTCGCAGGCGGCCAGCGAGCGGCTGACCTCGTAGCTGAAGTCCACGTGGCCGGGGGTGTCGATGAAGTTGAGCTGGTAGACCTGCCCGTCCTTCGCCGTGTACGGCAGCGACACGGACTGGGCCTTGATGGTGATGCCGCGCTCGCGCTCGATCGGGTTGTTGTCGAGCACCTGCGCTTCCATCTCGCGCGCGGTCAGGCCGCCGCAGAGCTGGATGATGCGGTCGGCCAGCGTCGACTTGCCATGGTCGACGTGGGCGATGATCGAGAAGTTGCGAATGTTCCGCATTGGCCTGGACTGGGGAGGGCGCCGGGACGGCCGGGCCAAACGGCGGATTATCGCATGTTCGCACGGGCCGGCCCCCGCGGCCGGCCCGTGCGTGGATGCGGCGGGAAGGCCGGTCAGCCGGCCCCGGGCACCTCGACCGCGACGAAGGCGGCGTTGCCGCGGCGGTTCACCAGCAGCATCAGGGTGTCCCCCGGCCTGGCGCCGCGGAGCGCCGCATCGAGCTCGGCCGGGCTGCCGACAAAACTGGCGCCGACCTTCACGATCACGTCGCCCGGCGCCAGGCCCAGGCGGCGCGCGCCGGGGCCTTCGATGCGGGTGATGGCCACGCCGCGGCCGGGCTCGATCCCGAGCTGGGCGCGGGTCGCGGCATCCAGCGGCTTGACCACCAGGCCCAGCGGATTGGACGCCGTGGGCGCGGGCGCGTCCCGGCCCGGCACGGCCCCGCCGTCGTCATCGGCCGCGTCGTTGCCGGCGAGCAGGCTGTCGTCCAGCGGCGCCAGGGTGACGGCGACGTTGCGCGTCTTGCCGTCGCGCAGCACGCCGAGCGTGACGCGGGTGCCCGGCGGCATGGCGCCGATGATCGGCGGCAGTTCGCTGGAGGCGTTGATGGCGCGGCCGTCGACGCTGCGGATCACGTCGCCGGCCTGCAGCCCGGCCTGGTCGCCGGGGCTGCCGGGGGTGACGTTGCGCACCAGCGCGCCGCGCGTGTCGGCCAGGTCCATGGCGTCGGCCAGCTCGCGGGTGATCTCCTGCAAGCCGACGCCGATCATCCCGTACTGGACCTTGCCGGTGGCCTTCAGCTGGTCGGCGACGTTCATCGCCAGGTCGATGGGAATGGCGAAGCTCACGCCCATGTAGCCGCCGGAATTGCTGAAGATCTGCGAGTTGATGCCGACGACCTCGCCGCGCGTGTTGAGCAGCGGACCGCCGGAGTTGCCGCGGTTGATGGCGACGTCGGTCTGGATGAAGGGCACGTACTGCTGGCCGGTGAACTGGCTGCTGCGGCCCACGGCGCTGACGATGCCGGCGGTGACCGAGTGGTCGAGGCCGAACGGCGAGCCGATGGCGACGACCCACTGGCCGGGCCGCAGTTGCCGCGAATCGCCCAGGCGCAGCGCCGGCAGGCCCTTCGCGTCGATCTTCAGCAGGGCGACGTCGGACTTCTCGTCGCTGCCGACCACCTTGGCCTGGAATTCGCGCGAGTCCGACAGCTTGACCGTGACCTCGTCGGCGCCGTCGATGACGTGGTGGTTGGTCAGCACGTAGCCGTCGCCGGAAATGATGAAGCCGCTGCCCTGCGAGACGCCCGGGCCGCGCTCGCGCGGATCCTGCGGCATCGGGAACGGCATGCCGCCCGGACCGAAGAAGCGGCGGAAGATCTCGGGGATCTGGTCCTCGTCGGGGTAGGCGACGGCGCGCGCCGGCTTCGCCTTGGTGGTGGCGTCGATGTTCACCACCGCCGGGCCGACCTTCGACACCAGTGCGGTGAAGTCGGGCAGGCCCTGGACGAGTTGCGGCGCGGGAGCGGCGGCGGGCGACTGCTGTGCGGTGGCCGGCGGCAGGACCACGGCGGTGGTCGCGGCGGAGGCGGCGACCAGCGCCAGCGCGCCGATGCCGTTGCGGAGCTTCGGAGACATCAAGGGGTGACCTCGGGTTCGGTGGGCTCGGG
>DASWQG010000016.1:0-6808 GCA_036403775.1 Luteimonas sp. | reverse complement strand
CCGCGCCACAGGCGCGGGCTTCGTCGTTTAGAATCGCGCCATGCCCTTCGTCGTCACCGAGAACTGCATCAAGTGCAAGTACACCGATTGCGTCGAGGTGTGCCCGGTCGACTGTTTCCATGAGGGGCCGAACTTCCTGGTGATCGACCCGGACGAGTGAATCGACTGCACCCTGTGCGAGCCGGAATGCCCGGTCAACGCGATCTACCCCGAGGACGACGTCCCCGCCGGCCAGGAAGTGTTCGTCGGCCTGAACGCCGAATTGGCGAAGGAATGGCCGGTGATCGCGGCGCGCAAGGATCCCCCGCCGGATGCCGACGAGTGGGACGGCAAGCCCGGGAAGCTGCCCCTGCTCGAGCGCTGACGCCCGGCAGGGGCGCGTGCTCAGCCGCCCAGCGCGGCCTTCAGGATCGCCAGCAGCTTCGACGGGGCCTCGCCACCCGCCGGCACGCCGCGCGGATCCACCGCGGACACGTAGGCACCGCCTTCCACCGCGCTGACCCGGACCAGGAAGTTGCTGCCCAGGTAGCTCACGTCGTAGGCGCCCAGCACCTGCGCGCGGCTGGCGATGGCCACGCCTTCGGTCGCCGCCAGCACCTCGCCGACCCTGGCGAAGGTCCCGTCGCGGTCGCCGGCGACGGTGAAGCCGCTGGCCGCGGTCGGCGCGCTGGCCATCGACGAGCGGGTGACGGACGTCGTGCCCTCGCCCGGCGGGACCATCGCGCCGTCGGTGCGCGGCAGGTCGAGGTCGGGCGGCACTTCCAGCGGCCGCGAGGCTTCGGGCCCCTCGAACACGTTGTCGCTGCGGAACCAGTGGCAGCCGGACAGCAGCGTGATCGCAAGAAGCGCGGCGGCGGGCTTGGCGAACGCGGTCATGGAACGCGGGGCGATGCGCATTGGGAATCTCCTGGTCAGGCCGCGAACGCGTCGCGGCAGTCTTGTTCGAGCTGGGGAATCAGCGTTGCGACCTCGTCGGCCTGCGCGGCCCAGGCCTGCGACAGCGGCAGCAGCGGCAGGCGCAGGCCGTGGCCGTAGCCCATGCGCGCCAGCAGCGCCTTGAGCGGGACGGGATTGGGTTCGACCGCGAGGAATTCGAAGACCGGTTGCAGGCGCGCGTCGAGCGCGGCGGCGGCCTCCGCTTTCCCGTCGCGCGCGAGGTCGCACAGCCGGCGCAGCGCGCGCGGCAGCGCGTTCGACGCGACCGAGACCAGGCCGTCGGCCCCCGCCAGCATCGCGCGCGCGGCGGTGGGATCGTCGCCGCTGAGCACGACGAAGCCCTCCCCGCGCAGCGGCAGCAGCGCCGACATCCGCGCGGCGTCGTTGCGCGCCTCCTTGATGCCGACAATGCGTTCGTGTCCCGCCAGCGCCGCCACCGTCTCCGGCAACAGGTCGCTGCCGGTGCGCGAGGGCACGTTGTAGAGCACGACGGGCACCGCGCCGTCGTCGGCGACCGCCCGGAAGTGCGCGTCCATGCCGGCCTGCGTCGGGCGCACGTAGGGCGGCACCACCACCAGCGCGGCATCGGCGCCGAGCGTCGCCGCGCGACGCGTCTGTTCGATGGTCTTCGCGGTGTTCGACAGGCCGGTCCCGGCGACCACCGGCACGCGCCCGGCGACGGCTTCGACCGCCGTGCGCAGCAGGGCCTCGTACTCGGCGTCGTACAGCGCCGAAGCCTCTCCCGTGGAGCCGGCGACCACCAGCGCCTGCGTGCCGCCCTCGAGCTGCTGGCGCAGCAGGCGCTGCCAGGCGTCGAAGTCGATCTCGCCGGCCACCGTGAAGGGCGTCGCCAGCGCGGTGATGCTGCCGGAAAGTCGCAAGGCTGGGTCCAGCGCCGGGATGAGGGAGGCGCGTCCGGATGTTACTTGCGGCGCCGAAGCACGGGCAAGTATGCTGGCCTGGCGCCCAGCCCGCCTGGCGCGCCAGCACCCCCCAGCCGGACGCCGCCTTGACCGATCCAGACTCCGCCAACCGTCCGTCCCCCAACGAGAACCACCTGCTGATCAACGCCTACACGACGCATCCGCGGTCCCCGTTGCTGGCGGTGACGCGGCGCATCGCCGACAGCGGCTGCAACCTCGTGGACACCCGCCTGGCCACCGTGGGCCGCGACGTCTCGGTGACGGCGCTGGCGACCGGTTCCTGGGACGCGGTGGCGAAGCTGGAAACCATGCTTGGCCGCCTGGAGCGCGAGGAGGGCCTGAAGCTGGTCTGGTACCGCACCGGCCCCAAGCCGGTGCAGTCGAACCTGCTGCCCTACGTCGTCGAGGTGGTGGCCGCGGACAAGCCCGGCATCCTGTTCCAGCTGGCGGACTTCTTCGACCGCCAGGGCATCACGGTGGAATCGCTGCACTGCTCGCGCTACCGCGCGATGCAGACCGGCGCGGAGATGTTCACCGCGCAGCTGACGATCGGCATCCCCGCGGACATGCACATCGCCGCGCTGCGCGACGACTTCCTCGAGTTCTGCGACCACCTGAACCTCGACGCGATCATGGACCCGATGAAGTTCTAGGAAGGACCGATGATCGCGACCGGCAAGGCGTTGACCCAGGCGACCCGCTCGCTTCCCCTCGCCCTGTCGGACGGCAGCACCACGACCCTCGACGGCTACCGTGGCCAGTGGCTGGTGCTGTATTTCTACCCCAAGGATTCCACCCCCGGCTGCACGGTCGAGGGCAACGACTTCAACGCGCTGCTGCCGAAGTTCCGCAAGCTCGGCGCCAGCGTGCTGGGCGTCTCCCGCGACTCGCTGAAATCGCACCAGAACTTCTGCGCGAAGCAGGGCTTCGCCTTCCCGCTCGCCAGCGACGCCGATTCGAGGCTGTGCGACGCCTTCGGCGTGATCCAGCCGAAGAAGCTCTACGGCCGCGAGTTCATCGGCATCGAGCGCAGCACCTTCCTCATCGACCCGGAAGGCGTGGTACGCGCCCTCTGGCGCAAGGTCAAGGTCCCCGGCCACGCCGCGGACGTGCTCGCCACCCTCAAGACGGAAACCTCGCACGCATGACGCGTAAACCGCGGATCTACGTCCTCGACACCAACGTGCTGATGCACGACCCCACGGCACTGTTCAAGTTCGAGGAGCACGACGTCTACCTGCCGATGCAGGTGATGGAGGAGCTCGACAACGCCAAGAAAGGCACGTCGGAGGCGAGCCGCAACGCGCGCCAGGTCAGCCGCTTCCTCAACGAGCTGATCGAGGCCGACCCGGGCCGCAACGTCACCGACGGGCTGCCGCTGGTGCAGCCAAAGTCGCTGCAGCTGCGCGGCGCGAAGAGCGCCGGCCGGCTGCGCTTCCAGACCGGCGACTTCGACTCGGGCAAGCGCTTCGGCGCGGTGATCCCCGACAACCACATCCTCGGCTCGATCCTCGCGCTCAAGGAGACCGGGCCCGGGGCCGACGTGGTGTTCGTGTCCAAGGACATCAACCTGCGGATCAAGGCCTCGATCGCCGGGATCACCAACGAGGACTACGAGAACGACCGCGCGCTCGACGACTTCAGCCTGCTGTACGCCGGCGCGACCGCCCTGCCGGATGACTTCTGGCAGCGCCACGGCAAGGACCTGCGCTCGTGGACCGACAAGGGCCGCACCTACTACGAGATCGCGCGCGGCCGCGAGGACGCCGACGCCGAGGGATGGCACCCCAACCAGTTCCTGTACCTGCCGGGCGACGAGGAGGCGGAACTCAAGGTCGTGAAGGTCGGCGAGGACACCGTCACCCTGCAGATCGTCGACGACTACCGCACCTCGCAGCACGCCGTGTGGGGCATCACCGCGCGCAACCGCGAGCAGAACTTCGCGCTCAACGCGCTGATGGACCCGGACGTGGACTTCGTCACGCTGCTCGGCACCGCGGGCACCGGCAAGACGCTGCTGGCGCTGGCCGCCGGCCTGGCGCAGTCCATGGACCAGCAGCGCTACCGCGAGATCATCATGACCCGCGCCACGGTCAGCGTCGGCGAGGACATCGGCTTCCTCCCGGGCACCGAGGAGGAAAAGATGACGCCGTGGATGGGCGCGCTCACCGACAACCTGGAAGTGCTCACGCACAACCAGGAAGGCGGCAGCTGGGGCCGTGCGGCGACCAACGACCTGCTTGCCTCGCGGATCAAGATCCGGTCGCTCAACTTCATGCGCGGCCGCACCTTCCTCAACCGCTGGCTGATCCAGGACGAGGCGCAGAACCTGACGCCCAAGCAGATGAAGACCTTGATCACCCGCGCGGGCCCCGGCACCAAGATCATCTGCCTGGGCAACGTCGAGCAGATCGACACGCCCTACCTCACCGAGACCACCTCGGGCCTCACCTATGCCGTGGACCGGTTCAAGGACTGGGCGCACAGCGCGCACGTGACCCTGCGCCGCGGCGAGCGCTCGCGCCTCGCCGACCACGCCTCCGAGGTGCTGTAGGCCTCAGCCGTCTTCGCGCTGGAGCCACTCCAGCGCGCGGGACAGCTCGCCGAAGTAGTTGGTGTCGCCCTCGCGGGTGACGATGCCCGCGTGCACGAGCTTGCGCAGCACGCGCTGGTTGGCGCCGGTGAGCAGCACGCGCACGCCGCGCCGGCCCATTGCCGCCATGGTCGATTCCAGCCGCTTCAGCCCGGTCGCGTCCACGAACGGCACCCGGTCCAGCCGCAGCACCAGCGCGCGCGGCGGCTCGCGCGACCAGGACAGCGCGCGCTCCAGCGAATCCACCGAGCCGAAGAAGAACGGGCCGTCGATCGAATACACGGCCACCCCGCGGGGCATTTCCTCCAGGCCCGCCGCGGCCAGCTCGTGGCGCACGCTGGCAGGGTCGTGCGCCACGACCTCCACCGCCGCCGCCATGCGCCGCATGAACTGGAACATGGCGAGGATCACGCCGATGTTCACCGCGATCACCAGGTCGGTGAGGATCGTCAGCGCGAAGGTGATCAGCAGGATCGCGACGTCGGCGCGCGGCGCGCGGCGCACCATGCGCAGGAAGCGCGGCGCCTCGCTCATGTTCCAGGCGACCAGCCACAGGATCGCGGCGAGCGCCGCCAGCGGCACCTGCCCGGCGAGCGGCGCCAGGAACAGCAGCACCAGCACCAGCAGCAGCGAATGCACGACGCCCGCCAGCGGGCTGGTGCCGCCGTTGCGGATGTTGGTGGCGGTGCGGGCGATGGCGCCGGTCGCGGCGATGCCGCCGAACAACGGCGAGAGGATGTTGGCCACGCCCTGCCCGACCAGCTCCTGGTTGGAGTCGTGCTTCGTGCCCGCCATGCCGTCCGCCACCACCGCGGACAGCAGTGATTCGATCGCGCCCAGCATCGCGATGGTGAACGCCGACGGCAGCAGCGTCACCACCAGGTCGAAGGACAGCTCGGGGAACTGCAGCGTCGGCAGGCTGCGCGGGATCGCGCCGAAGGTGGATTCGATCGTGGCCACGCCCTCGGGCTTCCAGATCGCCATGGCGACGGTCGCGGCGACCATCGCCAGCAGCGGCCCGGGCACCCTGGACAGGCCGGGCAGCCGCGGGCCCCAGATCGCGAGCACCAGGCTGCCGGCGGCCATCAGCGTGGTTGCCGGGTGCAGGCCAGGCAGCGATTGCAGCAACACCCCGGCCTTGTCGTAGAAGGCCTCGCCGGTCGGCGCAGGCAGCCCGAAGAAGTACTGCCACTGGCCGATCCAGATGATCACCGCGATCCCGGCGGTGAAGCCGACGATCACAGGGTCGGGGATGAAGCGGATCACCGCGCCGAGCCGCGCGAGCCCCATCGCCACCAGCATGACGCCGGCCATCAGCGTCGCCACCAGCAGGCCCGACACGCCGAACTGCGCGACCACGCCGGCCAGGATGACGATGAAGGCGCCGGTGGGGCCCGCGATCTGGATCCGTGATCCGCCGAACAGCGCCACCGCGGCGCCGGCGATGATCGAGGTATACAGGCCCTGCTCCGGCTTGACCCCCGAGGCGATGGCGAAGGCCATCGCCAGCGGCAGCGCGACGACGCCGACGATGAGGCCGGCCACGATGTTGCCGGCCCAATGCTCACGGCGCAGCAGGCCCGCCCTGGCGGCTTCGACGATCGCGATCAAGTGGGCTCCCCGGTCGTCCGGTGCAAAGGCGGCGGACTGCGTCCATGATATCGCCATGGAAGACCGACGACCGGCCAGCGCCCTCACCATCGCCGGTTCCGATTCCGGCGGCGGCGCCGGTATCCAGGCGGACCTGAAGGCGTTCGCGGCGCATGGCGTGCATGGCCTGTCCGCGATCGCCGCCCTCACCGCCCAGCACACCCGCGGCGTCACCGCGGTGCACGTGCCACCCGTGGCGTTCCTCCGCGCCCAGGTGGACGCGTGTTTCGACGACTTCCGCATCGGCGCGGTCAAGCTCGGGATGCTGGCCACGGCGGAGGTCATCCATGCCGTCGCCGACGCGCTGGAAGCGCATGCCCCGCCGCACGTGGTCGTGGACCCCGTCATGGTCGCCACCTCGGGCGCCAAGTTGCTGGCCGACGACGCGCTGGAGGCGATGCGGTCCCGGCTGCTGCCGCTGGCGACCGTGTTGACCCCGAACATCCCCGAAGCGGAATTGCTGCTGGGCGCGCGTATCGCCGATGGCGCCGACGCGGAACGCGCGCTCGCGGCGCTGCGTGCGCTCGGCGCCGAAGCCGTGCTGCTCAAGGGCGGGCACCTGGACGAAGGCGACCGGGTGGTGGATCGCCTCGCCACCGCGGCCGGCGTGGCGCGCTTCGAGCACACGCGCGTCGCCGTGGAGGGCCACGGCACCGGCTGCACGCTCGCGTCCGCGATCGCCGCGAACCTGTGCCTGGGCCTGCCC
>DASWQG010000015.1:0-5635 GCA_036403775.1 Luteimonas sp. | reverse complement strand
GCCATCGTGCACTTCACCGATCTTGTGGCTCTTGCCGGTGTAGAACAGGATGCGCTCGGACGTGGTGGTCTTGCCGGCATCGATGTGGGCCATGATGCCGAAGTTGCGGTAACGCTCGATGGGAGTGGTGCGGGCCACGGTCGTCTCTCTCGGATGGCCGAGGCCGCCTTGCGGCGGCCCGGTCTTGGTGGGGTGCGGCGGCAACGCGCCGCGGCGGGAGGCAGGCTTGGCGCCCGGGCTTACCAGCGGTAGTGCGCGAAGGCCTTGTTGGCTTCCGCCATGCGGTGGGTTTCCTCGCGCTTCTTGATCGCGCCGCCGCGGTTCTCGGAGGCATCGAGCAGCTCGCCGGCGAGCTTGCGCGGCATGGTGTTCTCGCCGCGCTTGCGCGCGGATTCGATCAGCCAGCGCATGGCCAGGGCGAGGCGGCGCGACTGGCGCACTTCGACCGGCACCTGGTAGGTGGCGCCGCCGACGCGGCGGGACTTCACCTCGACCGACGGCGAGATGTTGCCCAGCGCCTTCTCGACGACTTCCAGCGGGTTCGGGTTCTTCTCCCCGATCACGTCCATCGCGCCGTAGACGATCTTCTCGGCGACCGACTTCTTGCCGCTGTACATGACCATGTTGATGAAGCGCGCGATCGTCTCGCTGCCGTGCTTCGGGTCGGGCAGCACCGAACGCTGCGGGGTATTGCCTTTACGGGACATGTTCTAGGAATCCTTCGATCAGGACTTCGGGCGCTTGGCGCCGTACTTGGAGCGGGCCTGCTTGCGCTTGGCGACGCCGGCGGCGTCGAGCGAGCCGCGGACGGTGTGGTAGCGCACGCCGGGGAGGTCCTTGACGCGGCCGCCGCGGATCAGCACCACGCTGTGCTCCTGCAGGTTGTGGCCTTCGCCGCCGATGTAGGAGATGACCTCGTAGCCGTTGGTCAGGCGCACCTTGGCGACCTTGCGCAGGGCCGAGTTCGGCTTCTTCGGGGTGGTCGTGTAGACGCGGGTGCAGACGCCGCGGCGCTGCGGGCAGTTCGCCAGCGCGGGCGAATTGCTCTTGTAGGTTTCAGGGCTGCGCGCCTTGCGCACCAACTGGTTGATCGTGGCCATTCGTTGCTCGAAAGGTTCAAAAGGAAGCAGGCCGCAAACGGCCTGCCCAGACAAAAAAGTATAGCCCGCGCTCGACGTTAGCGTCAAACGCGGCCTATCGTGGGAATCCCCGTCCGCCGGCCGAAGCCGCGTCCGGATTCCTCGTTGCCCCGCCCTGCCCTGGGCCGAAGACGAGGCGCGTCCTGCGCCTCATTTCGGGATCTGGTGGCGCCCCTGCCGGGGCGCCCACGGTGCCATTGTATCAGCCGGCGTCGGCCTCGTCGCCCGCCGCGGCCCCGGCGCCTTCCTCCACCTCGGCGGTGACGGGACCCGCCAGGGCCTCCATCTCCGACTCGGTCAGCCCGGAGGCGTTCTTGCGCCGCTGGGTGTGGTAGGCCAGGCCGGTGCCCGCCGGGATCAGGCGGCCGACGATCACGTTCTCCTTCAGGCCGCGCAGGTTGTCGCGGGTGCCGCGGACGGCCGCCTCGGTCAGCACGCGGGTGGTCTCCTGGAAGGAGGCCGCGGAGATGAACGACTCGGTCGCCAGCGACGCCTTGGTGATGCCCAGCAGGACCGGGTCGAACCGGGCCGGCAGCTCGCCGCGGGCCAGCAGCTTCGCGTTCTCCTCGATCACGCGCTGGCGCTCGGCCTGCTCGCCGTGGAGGAACTTGCTGTCGCCGGCGTCGGTGATCTCGACCTTGCGCAGCATCTGGCGGACGATCACCTCGATGTGCTTGTCGTTGATCTTCACGCCCTGCAGGCGGTAGACGTCCTGGATCTCCTTGGTCAGGTAGACCGCCAGCGGCTCGACGCCGAGCAGGCGCAGGATGTCCTGCGGGGTCGGCTCGCCGTCCACCACGGTCTCGCCCTTCTCCACGTGCTCGCCCTCGAACACGATGATCTGGCGGTACTTGGGGATCAGCTCCTCGTGCTCGTTGCCTTCGGCGTCGCGGATGATCAGGCGCTGCTTGCCCTTGGTGTCCTTGCCGAACGAGACGATGCCCGAGACCTCGGCCAGCACGGCCGGGTCCTTCGGCTTGCGCGCCTCGAACAGGTCGGCCACGCGCGGCAGGCCGCCGGTGATGTCGCGGGTCTTGGACGCTTCCTGCGGGATCTTGGCGACCACGTCGCCCACGCCCACCGCGGCCCCGTCCTGCAGGTTCACGATCGAGCGCGGCGGCAGCAGGTACTGCGCCGGCAGGTCGGTGCCCGGGATGTTGAGGTCGTTGCCCTTGGCGTCCACGATCCGGACCAGCGGGCGCAGGTCCTTGCCCTGCGAGCCGCGGCGCTTGGGATCGGTGATCTCGCGCGAGGCCAGGCCGGTCAGGTCGTCGGTCTTCTCGATGACGGTGACGCCGTCGATGAAGTCCACGAAGCGGACGAAGCCCGCCACTTCCGACACGATCGGGTGGTTGTGCGGATCCCAGTGGGCCACGGTCTGGCCGGCCTTGACCGCCGCGCCGTCCTTGACGGTGATGGTCGCGCCGTACGGCAGCTTGTAGCGCTCGCGCTCGCGGCCGTGGGTGTCGAGCACCGACAGCTCGCCCGAGCGCGAGACCGCGACCAGGCTGCCCTCGGCGTGCGACACCGACTTCAGGTTGTTGAACTTCACCGAGCCGGTGGTCTTGACCGTCACGTTGTCGATGGCGGCCGCACGCGACGCCGCGCCACCGATGTGGAACGTGCGCATCGTCAGCTGCGTGCCGGGCTCGCCGATGGACTGCGCGGCCACCACGCCCACGGCCTCGCCGAGGTTGACGATGTGGCCGCGGCCCAGGTCGCGGCCGTAGCAGTGGGCGCAGACGCCGAACGCGCTTTCGCAGGTGATGGTCGAGCGGACCTTGATGGTCTGCACGCCCGCGTCCTCGAGCTTCGCCACCCAGCCCTCGTCGAGCAGGGTGTTGCGGGTCACGATCGGGTCGACGTCGTCGCCCGGCAGGAACACGTCCTCGGCCACGATGCGGCCGAGCACGCGGTCGCGCAGCGGCTCGACCACGTCGCCGCCTTCCACGATCGGGGTCATGGTCAGGCCGTCATGCGTGCCGCAGTCGGGCTCGGTGATCACCACGTCCTGCGCCACGTCCACCAGGCGGCGGGTCAGGTAGCCCGAGTTCGCGGTCTTCAGCGCGGTGTCCGCCAGGCCCTTTCGGGCGCCGTGGGTCGAGATGAAGTACTGCTGGACGTTCAGGCCCTCGCGGAAGTTCGAGGTGATCGGGGTCTCGATGATCGAGCCGTCCGGCTTGGCCATCAGGCCGCGCATGCCGGCCAGCTGGCGGATCTGCGCCTGCGAGCCTCGCGCGCCGGAGTCGGCCATGATGTAGACCGAGTTCATCGACTTCTGCGCGACCTTCTCGCCCTTGGCGTTGACCACCGTGTCGGTGCCGATGGCCTCCATCATCGCCTTGGCCACGCGCTCGTTGGTGCGCGACCAGATGTCCACCACCTGGTTGTAGCGCTCGCCGGCGGTGACCAGGCCCGACTGGTACTGCTGCTGGATCTCCAGCACCTCGGACTCGGCCTCGTCGAGGATCGCCTTCTTCTCCGGCGGGATGGTCATGTCGTCGATGCCGATCGACACGCCCGCGCGGGTGGCGTAGGCGAAGCCGGTGTACATCAGCTTGTCGGCGAACACGACCGTGTCCTTCAGGCCGAGCTGGCGGTAGCACGAGTTGATCAGGCGGCTGATCGCCTTCTTGGTCAGCTCGGTGTTGACCAGCGCGAACGGCAGGCCCTCCGGCAGGATCTCGGCCAGCAGCGCGCGGCCGATCGTGGTGTCCACGATCGACGACTGCTTGCGGCGGTTGCCGTCCTCGTCGGTCACGGTCTCGGTGATGCGGACCTTGACCTTGGCGTGCAGGCCGGCGACGCGGTTGTCGTAGGCGCGCTTGACCTCGGCGATGTTGGCCAGCGCCATGCCCTCGCCCGGGGTGTTCTCCAGCGCGCGGGTCATGTAGTACAGGCCGAGCACCACGTCCTGCGACGGCACGATGATCGGCTCGCCGTTGGCCGGCGAGAGGATGTTGTTCGACGCCATCATCAGCGCGCGCGCCTCCAGCTGGGCCTCGAGGCTCAGCGGGACGTGCACGGCCATCTGGTCGCCGTCGAAGTCGGCGTTGAACGCGGTGCAGACCAGCGGGTGCAGCTGGATGGCCTTGCCCTCGATCAGCACCGGCTCGAACGCCTGGATGCCCAGGCGGTGCAGGGTCGGGGCGCGGTTCAGCAGGACCGGGTGCTCGCGGATGACCTCCTCGAGGATGTCCCAGACCTCCGCCTCTTCGCGCTCGACCAGCTTCTTGGCGGCCTTGATCGTGGTGGCCAGGCCGCGGCGCTGCAGCTTGGCGAAGATGAAGGGCTTGAACAGCTCCAGCGCCATCTTCTTCGGCAGGCCGCACTGGTGCAGCTTCAGGTACGGGCCGACCACGATGACCGAGCGGCCGGAGTAGTCGACGCGCTTGCCGAGCAGGTTCTGGCGGAAGCGGCCCTGCTTGCCCTTGATCATGTCGGCCAGCGACTTCAGGGGGCGCTTGTTGGTGCCGGTGATGGCACGGCCGCGGCGGCCGTTGTCCATCAGCGCGTCCACCGACTCCTGCAGCATGCGCTTCTCGTTGCGCACGATGATGTCGGGCGCGTTGAGCTCCAGCAGGCGGCGCAGGCGGTTGTTGCGGTTGATGACGCGGCGGTACAGGTCGTTCAGGTCGGAGGTCGCGAAGCGGCCGCCGTCCAGCGGGACCAGCGGGCGCAGGTCCGGCGGCAGCACCGGCAGCACGGTCATGACCATCCACTCGGGGCGGTTGCCCGACTCGAGGAAGGCCTCGACCAGCTTGATGCGCTTGGTCAGGCGCTTGAGCTTGGTCTCCGAACCGGTGGCGGCGATCTCCTCCTTGAGCTTCACCATCTCGGCCTGCAGGTCGATCGTGCGCAGCAGCTCGAACACCGCCTCGGCGCCCATCGCGGCGTCGAAGTCGTCGCCGTGCTCCTGGCGCATCTGCATGAACTGCTCTTCATTGAGCAGCTGGCCGCGCTCCATCGGGGTCAGGCCCGGCTCCGTGACCACGTAGGCCTCGAAGTACAGGATCCGCTCGATGTCGCGCAGGGTCATGTCCAGCATCAGGCCGATGCGCGAGGGCAGCGACTTGAGGAACCAGATGTGCGCGACCGGCGAGGCCAGGTCGATGTGGCCCATGCGCTCGCGGCGCACCTTGGCCAGGGTGACCTCGGTGCCGCACTTCTCGCAGACCACGCCGCGGTGCTTCATGCGCTTGTACTTGCCGCACAGGCACTCGTAGTCCTTGATCGGGCCGAAGATGGCGGCGCAGAACAGGCCGTCGCGCTCCGGCTTGAAGGTGCGGTAGTTGATGGTCTCCGGCTTCTTCACCTCGCCGAAGGACCACGAGCGGATCAGGTCCGGCGAGGCCAGCGCGATCTTGATCGCGTCGAAGTCCAGCGTCGGGCGCTGCTGGTTGAAGAGGTTGAGCAGGTCTTTCATTTGGATGTTCTCCGGTCGAGGGGCACTGGGTGTTCGCGGCTATGCGCGGATCAGTGCTCCTCCAGCTCCA
>DASWQG010000014.1:0-4008 GCA_036403775.1 Luteimonas sp. | reverse complement strand
CTTACTTGACTTCGACGGTCGCGCCAGCGGCCTCGAGGTCCTTCTTCATCTTCTCGGCGTCTTCCTTCGAAGCGCCTTCCTTCACCACGCCGCCGGCCTCGGTGAGGTCCTTGGCTTCCTTCAGGCCCAGGCCGGTGATGGCGCGGACGGCCTTGATGACCTCCACCTTCTTGTCGCCGGCGGACTTCAGGACGATGGTGAACTCGGTCTGCTCCTCGACCGGCGCCGCGGCGGCGGCCGGACCGGCGGCCATCACGGGGGCGGCGGCGGAGACGCCGAACTTGTCTTCGATGGCCTTCACCAGCTCCATCACTTCCATCAGCGACTTGGCGGCGATGGCGTCGACGATCTGCTCGTTGGACAGGGACATTGTGCTTACCTCTGGAAAGTTGGAATCGATTGGAAATTGCGTGCCTTGGAGCCGGTCAGGCCGTCGCGGCCTCGGCCTCGGCCGGGGCTGCGGACTCGCCGCCTCCCTGCTGGTCGGCCACGGCCTTCACCGCGCGGGCGAACATCGCCGCCGGCTCGGCCAGGACGCGCGCCAGCATGGCCAGGGCCTGCTCGCGGGTCGGCAGCGAGGCCAGCACGTCGACGTGCGCGGCCGGCAGCAACTTGCCTTCCACGGACACGACCTTGGCCACGAGCTTGTCGTTGCCCTTGGCGAACTCCTTGATCAGGCGCCCGGCGGCGCCGGGTTCCTCGGTCGAGAACGCATACAGCAGCGGGCCGACGAGGGCGTCCTTGACGCACTCGTACTCGGTGCCCGCCACGGCGCGCGAGGCCAGCGTGTTCTTGACGACTCGCAAGTACACACCGGTTTCGCGGGCCTTCTTGCGCATCGCGGTCATCTGCTCGACCGTGGTGCCTGCGTACTCGGCCGCGACCAGGGAGTGCGCCTTGGCTGCGATTTCGGACAGCTCGGCGACGACTTCCTGCTTCTGGGTCAGATTGAGAGCCATTGCTCCTCCTCCTGTTTGAACGCCGCTCGCGGCTTGCGCCGCTTGCGGTCCGGGGTGGTGGCCTCTCCAGAACCTTCCAGAGGGGGGCACCATCTACGCAGGCCTGGCCTTGCGGCCGGATTAAGCGGACCCGCTTGCGGAGGCGGCGATTCCCTGCCTTGCCGAGCTTCCGTGCCCGTCGCCTTCGCGCGCTGACCGCGCCTGCGGTCTTTGACGGCTGCCGCCTGGCGGAAACGAACCAGGCGACGCCCTCAAAATTCATTCGCGGCTCGCGCCGCTCCTACAACAGCTCGATTACTTGAGCGCCAGCGTGGACTGGTCGACCGTGACGCCGGGGCCCATGGTCGAGCTGATCGAGATCTTCTGCAGGTACTGGCCCTTGGCCGTCGCCGGCTTGGCCTTGATCAGGTCGTGCAGCAGCGCCTGCAGGTTGTCCTTCAGCTTGCCGGCCTCGAAGTCGGCCTTGCCGATGGTGCAGTGGATGATGCCGGCCTTGTCGGTGCGATAGCGGACCTGGCCGCCCTTGGCGTTCTTCACCGCCTCGGCCGGGTTCGGCGACACGGTGCCGACCTTCGGGTTCGGCATCAGGCCGCGCGGGCCCAGCACCTGGCCGAGCTTGCCGACCACGCGCATCGCGTCCGGGGTGGCGATCACGACGTCGTAGTTCAGGTCGCCGGCCTGCATCTTCTCGGCCAGGTCGTCCATGCCGACCACGTCGGCGCCGGCGGCCAGCGCCTCGTCGGCCTTGGCGCCGGCGGGGCAGAACACCGCCACGCGCACGGTCTTGCCGGTGCCGGCGGGCAGCACGGTCGAGCCGCGCACCTGCTGGTCGGACTTCTTGGCGTCCACGCCGAGGCGGACGGCGACGTCCACGGACTCGACGAACTTCACCTTGGCGTTGTCGCGGACGAGCTGCAGCGCCTCGTCGATCGCGTAGGCCTTGCCCGGGACGATCTTGCTCTGCGCCTTCTCGCGCTTGGTCATCGTGGTCATCGGATCAGCCCTCCACCGTCAGGCCCATGGAGCGGGCGGAGCCCGCGATCGTGCGCACCGCCGCGTCCAGGTCGGCCGCGGTCAGGTCGGGTTCCTTCGCCTTGGCGATGTCCTCGAGCTGGGCGCGGGTGACCTTGCCCACCTTCTCGGTGTTCGGGCGCTTGGAACCGGACTGGATGCCCGACGCCTTCTTCAGCAGGATCGTCGCGGGCGGCGTCTTGGTGATGAAGGTGAAGGTGCGGTCCGAGTACGCGGTGATGACCACCGGGATCGGCAGGCCGGGCTCGAGCTTCTGCGTGGCGGCGTTGAACGCCTTGCAGAACTCCATGATGTTCAGGCCGCGCTGGCCGAGGGCGGGGCCCACGGGCGGCGACGGGTTGGCCTGGCCGGCCTTGACCTGCAGCTTGATGTAACCGACGACTTTCTTTGCCATTGCTCTAGCTCCTGGAGTTCAAGCGTCTGCACGCCTCGCGGCTGCGGGACTCCTCCGCTGTGAAGGTCAGGCCTTCTCGACCTGACCGAATTCGAGTTCCACGGGCGTCGAGCGCCCGAAGATCAGCACCGCCACGCGCAGGCGGCTCTTTTCGTAGTTGACTTCCTCGACCACGCCGTTGAAGTCGTTGAAGGGGCCGTCGGTGACGCGCACCATCTGGCCCACCTCGAACAGCACCTTCGGGCGCGGCTTCTCGACGCCTTCCTGCACGCGGTCCAGGATCGCGGCGGCCTCGTCGTCGCGGATCGGCAGCGGCTTGTCGGCGGTGCCGCCGATGAAGCCCATCACCTTCGGCGTCTCGCGGATCAGGTGCCAGCTCTCGTTGTCGATGCGCGGGATGCCGGCCTCGTCGTGGGTGGCGATCTGCACCAGCACGTAGCCGGGGAAGAACTTGCGCTCGGAACGGCGCTTCTGGCCGGAGCGCATCTCCACCACTTCCTCGGTCGGCACCAGCACGTCGCCGAAGCGGTCCTGCATGCCCAGTCGCACGATGCGGTCGCGCAGCGCCTGCGCCACCGACTTCTCGAAGCCGGAGTACGCGTGCACGACGTACCAGCGCTTGTTGCCGCCGTCGCCGTTGCCCTGGTTGTCGCCTTGCGTTTCCATCAGTTCGTCCGTCTCCATCCGTTGCCGCGACTCAGCGCGCCAGCAGCCACTTGATCGCGGCCTGCACCACCACGTCGAAGAACATCAGCAACAGGCTGATCACCACGACCACGGCGATCACCACCCAGGTGGTGCGGGTGGCTTCCTGGCGCTTGGGCCAGACCACCTTGCGCAGCTCGAAGCGCGCCTCGCCCAGGAACTCGAGGGTGCGGGCGCCCAGGCGCGTGGTGAGGAACACCACGATGCCGGCGACCACGCCACCCGCCACCGACAGGACCCGCGCCACGTTCGGCCACTGGCCCTGGAACCAGTAGAAGGCGAACACGCCCGCGGCCGCCAGCGCGATCGCCAGGGCGTACTTGGCGAGGTCGGCCGGGGAAGTGCTGTTGGTCTGTTCCACCCGCGAGTTCATGCACTTGTTCCATGGCACGCCAGGAGGGACTCGAACCCCCAACCTGCGGTTTTGGAGACCGCTGCTCTGCCAATTGAGCTACTGGCGTATTGGCTTGGTTTTGTCGAATTCCTGAAAAGGCAACGGCGGCTGTCGCCGCCATGGCCCTTCCATCGCTTTCCCGCGGAACCGACCCTGGGCCGGCGCCGAAGGTTCCTTACTTGATGATCTTCGCCACCACGCCGGCGCCGACGGTGCGGCCGCCCTCGCGGATCGCGAAGCGCAGGCCCTCGTCCATCGCCACCGGGTTGATCAGGGCGACCTGCATCTTCACGTTGTCGCCCGGCATCACCATCTCGGTGCCCTCCGGCAGCGTCACCGCGCCGGTGATGTCGGTGGTGCGGAAGTAGAACTGCGGGCGGTAACCCTTGAAGAACGGCGTGTGGCGGCCGCCCTCGTCCTTGGACAGGACGTAGACCTCGGCCTCGAACTCGGTGTGCGGGGTGATCGAACCCGGCTTGGCCAGCACCTGGCCGCGCTCCACGTCGTCACGCTTGGTGCCGCGC
>DASWQG010000013.1:0-6980 GCA_036403775.1 Luteimonas sp. | reverse complement strand
ACATCCACGTCCTGTATCCGGTGCATCCGAACCCGAACGTCGCGCTGCCGGCACGCGAGCTCCTGGGCGGCCATCCGCGGATCACGCTGTGCGAACCGCTGGATTACCTGCCTTTCGTCGCCGCAATGAAGCGCGCCACGCTGGTGCTCACGGACTCCGGCGGCGTGCAGGAGGAGGCCCCGGCGCTGGGCAAGCCGGTGCTGGTCATGCGCCGGGAAACCGAGCGCCCGGAAGCCGTGGCCGAAGGCGTCGTGCGCCTGGTCGGTCCCGACCGCGAGGCCATCGTCGCCGAAGCCGGGCGCCTGCTGCGCGACGCGGATGCCTATGCCGCCATGGCCCGGGGGACCTCGCCGTATGGCGATGGCCACGCGGCCGGGCGGATCGCCGCTATCCTGCGGACCAGCCTCGCCCCGGGCGCCTGAGCCTGCCCGACGCACGGATGGATCCCACCTTGCCCGCTTCCCTGCCACCCGAACCCGTGGAACCGCGCGCTTCGACCGCGCTGCTCGTGCTGGGCATGCACCGCAGCGGTACGTCGGCGCTGGCCCGGCTGCTGCATTCGGCGGGGGCGGATGCGGGCGAACGGCTGGTACCGGGAAGCGCCGGCAACGAGCAGGGTCACTGGGAGGACGCGTTCGCGGTCGAGACCAACGAGCGCCTGCTGGCGGCGCTGGGCCGGCGTTGGGACGACATGCGTCCGCTCCCCGCGGGATGGGCCGACAGCGAGGCCGCACGGGAGGCGCGCGCGCGGATCGGCGATTACGTCCGCACCCGGCGACGGCAGCACCCGGTGTGGGCGGTCAAGGACCCGCGCATGTGCCTGTTCGCGTCGCTGTGGCGCGACGCCATCGCCGACGCGGGCTGCCCGGTCGCCGCGGTATTGCTGGCGCGCCACCCTCGCGAAGTCGCGGCCTCGCTGGCCGCGCGCGACGGCATGTCCCAGGCGCAGTCCGACCTGTTGTGGATGCGGCACATGCTCGAGGCCGAACGCGCCACGCGCGCGACGCCGCGGGTCGCGCTGACCTACGACGCGCTGCTCGAGGACCCGGTGTCGGCGCTCGTGCAGATCCGCGCATTGCCGGGGGCGGCGTTGCTGGATGTCGCCCGGGAAGCCCGGGACGCGGTGCGTCCCTCCGCGCGCCATCATCGCCAGGCCCCCACCGCCGACCTGCCGCCGCCGCTCGACCAGCTCTGGGCGGCGTTCGCCGACGGCGGCCAGGGCGGGGCGCTCGAGGCGTCCCGGTTCGATTCCGCCGCCGCCGCGCTGGCCGCCGCCGACCGCCTGTATGCACCGGTGCTGGACGAGCTTGCGCGTGAACACGCGGCGTTGTGGCAGCGCACGGCGCGGGCCGAAGCCGCACTGGCGGACCAGGCGTTGGCGCCCGGCGGGCTGCCGCTGCGCGAGCTCGCCGGCTCGCTGGGCCAGTTGCGCGACGGTGTCGCCGACCTGGGTGCGCGCATGGCGGATGCGATCGGCGTCGAATTGCGGCGGATGCAGGACGAGCATGCCAAGGCGCTCGCCGCGGCCGCGGAACTGGCGGGCCAGGCGGCCCTGGCGCGCGACCTCGTGCCGGGCGTCGGCCAGCTGCGCGAGGCCGTGGCAGGCGAACTGCATGCGGCGGTGCAGCGCGCCGACGAACGCCAGGCCGAGGCATTGCGACTGCAGCAGGCGCTCGCGGACGCACAGGCGCAGGTCGAGGAGCGCGACGCGCGGATCGCGGCCCTCGACGCGCGGATCGCGGCCCTCGACGCGCGGATCGCGGATCGCGACGCGCGCGTCTCGGCCCTGGAGCCCGAACGGTCGGTGCTGCAGGCCGATGCGCAGGTGCTGGCGCAGATCCGAAGCAGCCGCTCCTGGCGCCTGACCCGTCCGCTGCGCTTCCTCGCGCGGGCGCTGCGCGGGCAGGCCGGCGAGGATCGCGCCCGGATCGCACGCTGGTGGGCCCGCCAACTGGCGTCGCTGCCGTTGCTCCCGCGCGCCTACCGGGAACGCAAGTGGCGCGAGGGTCGCGGCGCGGTGCAGGTGGCGGTCGATGGTCCCGTCGCGGGATCGCCGCTGTCGCCGAACCTCGCCGCGGCGGCCGACGACAAGCCGGACGTGTTCATGTGGGCCGTGATCGACTGGCACTTCCGCACGCAGCGGCCGCAGCACCTGGCGCGCGGCCTTGCCGAGGACGGGCATCGGGTCTTCTATCTTTCCAACAATCTCGTGGACGATCCGCAGCCCGGGTTCCGGGTCGAGGCGCTCGACGCCAGCGGCCGGCTCTTCCAGGTGTTCCTGCATGCCGCCGGCGCGCCCGCGATCTACCACGGCAGCCCGTCGCCGGCGACGGTGGCGCAATTGCGGCGAAGTGCCGGCGAACTCATGCAGTGGGCCGACAGCGATGGCGGGCTGTGCATCGTCCAGCATCCGTTCTGGCGCGAGATCGCATCGCGCCTGCCCGGCTCGTCGCTGCTCTACGACTGCATGGACCACCATGCCGGATTCGCCGACAACGCGCCCGACGTGCTCGCTGCGGAAGCCGCGCTGGCGCGCGAGGCGGACCTGCTCGTGGTGACGTCCGGGTGGCTGGACCGCGAATACGCGGAGGTCAATCCGCATCGCGCGCTGGTGCGCAACGCCTGCGACTTCCAGCACTTCAGCACGCCGCCGGCGGAGCGCTTCCGCGACCGCGACGGCCGCCGCATCCTCGGCTATTACGGCGCGATCGCCGAATGGTTCGACGTCGGCCTGCTCGCGGCCGTCGCGCGAGCCAACCCCCATTGCCTGGTGCTGCTGGTCGGCAGCGACACCGCCGGCGTGGGCGCGCAACTGGCGGACGTGCCGAACGTGATGCTGACCGGCGAAGTGCCCTACGCCCGGCTGCCGTATTACCTCCATGCCTTCGACGTGGCGCTGCTGCCGTTCAAGGTCATCCCGCTCACGCTCGCCACCAATCCGGTCAAGGTCTACGAGTACCTGGCGGCGGGCAAGCCCGTGGTCGCCGTGGACCTGCCGGAAATGCAGCAGTTCGGCGACCTGGTCTACCGGGCGGCGGACGCGGGCGAATTCCTCGGCAGGGTGCGCGACGCGCTTGGCGAGGCGTCCACCGACCTGCCCGCGCGCCGACGGGCCTTCGCCGGCGAGCAGACCTGGGTGCATCGCGCCGAGGAGCTCGACGATGCCATCGCGGCGGTGCCGGAGCCGCTGGCGAGCGTCATCGTGCTCACCTACAACAACCTCGACTTCACCAAGGCCTGCCTGCGCAGCCTGGAGGAGGAGACCCGGTGGCGCAACCTCGAGGTGATCGTCGTGGACAACGCGTCCAGCGACGGGACCCGCGAGTACCTGCGCGGATGGGAAGCGGGCGGGCCGGGGCGCCGCGCGATCCTCAACGACGCCAACCTCGGTTTCGCCGCGGGCAACAACGTGGGCCTCGCCGCCGCGCGCGGCGACTACCTCGTGCTGCTCAACAACGACACCTACGTCACCCGGAACTGGCTGCGGACGCTGCTCAACCACCTCGCGCGGGACCCGGGCATCGGCCTGGTCGGCCCGGTCACCAACAACATCGGCAACGAGGCGAGGATCGAGATCCAGTATTCCGACATGGCGGAGATGCAGCGCGCGGCCGCCGCCTACACCAGGCGCCATGCCGGCGGACTGTTCGACCTGCAGACGGCGGCGTTCTTCTGCGTGGCGATGCCGCGCTCGACCTACGAGCGCGTCGGTCCGCTGGACGAGGCCTTCGGCGTCGGCTTCTTCGAGGACGACGACTATTGCCGGCGCGTGCAGGCCGCGGGCCTGCGCGTGGCCTGCGCCGAGGACGTCTTCGTCCACCACCACCTGTCGGCCAGCTTCGACGCGCTTGCCGCGGAGCGCAAGCGCGAACTGTTCGAGCGCAACAAGGCGATCTACGAGGCCAAGTGGGGCCCGTGGGTGCCGCACGCATACCGGCAACAGCCATGAACAAGGAGCCCGTGGAAAGGATGCGCCACGTCATCTGCCACTACCACATCTACAAGAACAGTGGCACGACCTTCGACGGCATGCTGGCCGCGAACTTCGGCGGCCGCCACGTCGCCTTCGACGGGCCGTTCCCGTATTTCTCGATCGGGCAGCACGAACTGGCGAAGATCATCCAGCGGCACCCGAGGGCGATCGCCTTTTCCTCGCACCAGGTCTCGCTCCCGGTCCCGAGCGCGCTCGACTTCAATGTCCTCCCGGTGGTGTTCATCCGCCATCCGCTCCTGCGCGTCTATTCCATCTACCGGTTCAAGCGCGCCGAGGGGGACGACACCGACACCAGCCGCAACGCCGCCGGGATGTCCTTCGAGGAGTGGTGCCGGCATGCCCTGTCGCATGCGCAGGAGCTGACCCAGGTCTCCAACGCGCAGGTTCGGCTGCTGTCCCGCACCACCGGGCAGCCGGTGGCAGGACGGCGCGCCCGCGACGGCATGGTGTACGACCTGAACCAGGCGCGCCGGAACCTGCGCAACGTCGACCTGCTCGGCCGCACCGAGCACTTCGCCCGCGACGTGTCGCGATTCCCGGCGCTCCTGGCGGAATACGGCATCCCGTTCGAGGTCGGCGACACCACGCCGCGCAACGTCACCGCCAGCGACTTCGGCAAGACGATCGAGGAGCGGCTGCGGGCCGTGGCGGAGGGCTTGTCGCCCGACACCTGGGCGGCATTGCAGGCGGCCAACCGGCAGGACCTGGCCCTGTACGCGGAAGCCTGCGAGCGACTGGATGCCGCCGGGGCGCCGGAGCCTGCGCCGTCTCAGCCGGGCGCGGCCCCCGAGGGCACCACGTCCTCCGGCGACACCAGCACCGAGCCCAGCAGCGCGTCGTCGAGTTCGTCGTAGAGGCGGAACTCGAGTCCCGGACGGACCCACTCGCCGGTGGGCCGCTTCGATCGTGCAGGCGCGGTGCACATCAGCTGCTCTTCCTGCTTGCGCGGGTTCCAGACCATGAGCCGGACCCGGCTGACGTTGAAGGCCTCGAGGTCCCAGGACAGCTCGATGGCATATGAGCCCGGCTTGCGCGGCGGCTGCACCCGGAGCACCGGATGGCCTTCCGGGATCGGCAGGCGCTCGATGGCCTCTTCCGCTTCCTCGGCCTTGCGGATCGCCTGGGTCTCCTCGTCGTACTGGTCGATCACCTCGGCGGTCTCGCCGAGCATCCGCACCCGGCCCTCCTCCAGCCAGATGCACCGGTCGGTGAGTCGCCGCAGCAACGCGTTGTTGTGCGAGGCGAGCACGCAGATGTGGGCCGATTCCAGGAAGCTGTTCATGCGGCCGATCACCCGCTCCTGGAAGCGCGCGTCGCCCGCGCCGATCCATTCGTCCATCACCAGGATGTCGTGGGCGAAGGTCGTGGTGATGGCGAACGCGAGGCGCAAGGCCATGCCCTGCGAATACGTGTGCAGCGGCATGTCGAGGTAAGGCCCGAGCTCGGTGAACTCGGCGATCGCGGGGATGGCGGCATCGATCTCGGCGCGCGTGCGGCCGGCCACCAGCCCCTTCAGCAGGATGTTGCGGTAGCCGGTCGCTTCCTGGCGGAAGCCGATCGACATGTTGAAGATCCCGGACACCGGTCCGCTGCTGCTCACCCGGCCCGACTGGGGGCGGTACACCCCGGCCAGCACGCGCAGCAGCGTGGACTTGCCCGACCCGTTGTGCCCGACCACGCCCAGCCGCTCGCCCCGCGACAGCGACAGCGAAACGTCGTCGAGCGCGCGGATCACCGGCTTGCCCCGATATCGCATCGGCGTGCCGCCGAGCCGTGCATCACCATGGCCGCCATGCGCGACGGCGCTGGCGCTGGCGGGGAAATAGAGCGTGACCGACTCGGCGCGCAGGAACATGTCAGATCCAGAAGATGACATGGTCGCGCGAGCGCACATAGGCCAGCGCACCCAGCGGCAGTCCCACGAGGTTGATCGCGAGCACCACCAGCCAGCTGTCGACCGGCACCGTGTCGTAGATCAGCGGGTCGCGGACGATGGCGATGAAGTGCGACACGGGGTTCCACTGCGCGATCGCGCCCAGCAGGCCGCCCGTGGACGGCATCCACAGGATCGGCGTGGCGAAGAACAGCAGCCGCATCGCGGTCTGCACCACCTGGTGCAGGTCGCGGAAGCGCGCGCACAGCGGCGCCAGCACGGCCGCCATCCATACGGACGCCACCAGGTAGGCGGCGATGCCGGGAAGGGCCCAGAGCATGCGCGGCGTCCACGCCGTGGGTTTCCAGAACAGGGAACCGGCCATGACCAGCCCGATCAGGCCGAACACCAGCCAATTGCGGTAGATCGCCTGCAACAGGAAGACCGGGTAGGGGATCGAGGCCCCCAGGATCCATGGCCGTGCGTGCAGGTAGGCGGTGCAGCCGTCCATCACCAGCGAGGCGATGTGGGTCCACAGGCCGAAGCCGATCACAACGAACAGCGCGAACTCGGCCGGCGACGCCGTGGTCAGCTGCCCGAAGATCGCGACCTTGACCAGCACGAACGCGGCGAACGACAGGACCACCCAGGCCAGTCCGAGCGAGGTGCGGCGGTAGCGGTCGCGCAGGTCCTCGACCGCGAGCGCGCTCCACAACGGCATGCGGCCGAACGCCTCACGCCAGTCCCGCCACAGCGGGCCGGGCTCGCGCGGAGGCAGCGAAGCGCCGTCCATGCCGGTCACCGGCGGCGTCAGCAGGCTTTTTCGCCCACCTGGACCGAACCCAGCTCGCGCCCGTCGTCCATCGCGCGCAGCTTGAACACGATGCCCGGGTAGAGCCACGGACCCGTCTGCTTCTCGCCGACGGGGCCGCCCTGGCCGAAATGCTGTTCCTCGCCGGCCTTGTCGACGACGTACACCACCACCCGCTCGGCGCCGCTGTCGCGCACGTTCCACACGAGCCAGGCGCGCGGATGGTCGCCGCGGCAGACCTCGGTGGTCTCCGACCAGAAGCCGCGCTTGCCGTCGGCCTCGATTTCCGCGATGCGCGCGGG
>DASWQG010000012.1:0-5045 GCA_036403775.1 Luteimonas sp. | reverse complement strand
GATCGGTGGCTTCGGCACGCACGGCCTGCGCTTCGTCGAACAGGCGCGCGCCAGCGGCGCCGCCACCATCCTCTACGACCCGGACGCGACCGACGGCCTGCCGGTGCCTGGCGACGGCATCGCCGTCCCTGGCCTGCGCGCGCGCATGGGGGCGATGGCCGACCAGTTCCACGGCCGGCCCTCCCGCGCGATGACGATGATCGGCGTCACCGGCACCAGCGGCAAGACCTCGACCGTGCAGCTGCTGGCGCAGGCACTGGAAGCGCTCGGCCTGCGGACCGGGACGATCGGCACGCTCGGCGCCGGCCTGCATGGCGAGGTGCGCGCGACCGGATTCACCACGCCGCTGGTGCTGCGGATGCACGACCTGCTCGCGCGCCTGCGCGACGCCGGTGCACGGGCCGTGGCGATGGAGGTCAGCTCGCATGCGCTCGACCAGGGTCGCGTCGACGCGGTGCACTACGACGTCGCGGTGTTCACCAACCTCACCCGCGACCACCGTGACTACCACGGCGACATGGCGAGCTACGGCGCCGCCAAGGCGAAGCTGTTCGTGCGCGAGGGGCTGCACGCCGCGGTAATCAACCTCGACGACGCCTTCGGCCGCGAGCTGATCGGCAGCCTGCCCGCCGGCGTGCGCGCGCTGGGCACCAGCGCGCAGGGCGCGCAGTGCGACGTGCGCGCGGAAAACGTGGTGCTGGGCGGCGACGGCATCGCCTTCGACCTGGTGCTGGGCGACCAGCGCCGCAGCGTGCGCTCGCCGCTGCTGGGCCGGTTCAACATCGACAACCTGCTCGCGGTGGCGGGCGTGCTGCACGCCCTCGGCCACGACGCGGACGCGATCGCCGCCGTGCTGCCGCGACTGCAACCGATCCCGGGGCGCATGAACCGGCTGGGCGGCGGCGCCGCGCCGCTGGTGGTCGTGGACTACTCGCACAAGCCCGACGCGCTGCGCCAGGCGCTGGAGTCGCTGCGCGGCCACCTCGAAGGCCAGCTGGTGTGCGTGTTCGGCTGCGGTGGCGAGCGCGACCGCGGCAAGCGCCCGCAGATGGCCGCCATCGCCGAGGAAGCCGCCGGGCTGGTGATCGTTACCGACGACAACCCGCGCGGCGAGGACGGCGATGCGATCGTGGCCGGGATCGTTGCCGGCTTCCGCGATCCCGCCGCGGCCATCGTCGAGCGCGATCGCCGCCGCGCCATCGAGCGCGCGATCGGCGCGGCGAAGCCCGGCGACATCGTGTTGATCGCGGGGAAAGGCCACGAGACCTACCAGGAAGTGGCCGGGGTGAAGCATCCCTTCGACGATAGCGCGGTCGCGCGCGAGGCGCTGGCGCGCTTCCACCCGGGGGCGCCCGCATGATGCCGTTGCCGCTCTCGCGGATCGCGCAGTGGGCCGGCGGGCGCCTGCATGGCGCGGATGTCATGGTCGACGCCTTCGACACCGACACGCGCACGCTCAAGGCTGCCGGCCACAGCACGCTGTTCGTGGCGCTCAAGGGCGAGCGGTTCGACGGCCACGACCATCTGGCCGAAGCCGCCGTGTCCGGCGCCAGCGCGGCGCTGGTCTCGAGGCTGGTGGACGTGCCGCTGCCGCAGGTGGTGGTGGCCGATACCGAGCGCGCGCTCGCGGCGATCGCGACGGCCATGCAACAGGCCCGGCGTACGCGCATCGCCGCGGTCACCGGCAGCAACGGCAAGACCAGCGTCAAGGCGCTGTTGCTGCCGATCCTGCAGCGGGCCGCCGGCGACGGCGTCGCGTACGCGAACCCGGGCAACCGCAACAACGAGATCGGCCTGCCGCTGTCGGTGATCGACGCCCCGGAGGACGCGCGCTTCGCGGTCTACGAGATGGGCGCCGGCAAGCCGGGCGACATCGCCTACCTCACCGCGATCGCGCGCCCCGACGCGGCGCTGGTCAACAACATCGCGCCGGCGCACCTGGAGCGCATGGGCAGCCTCCTCGGCGTCGCCGACACCAAGGCGGCGATCTACGACGCGCTGCCGCCGGGCGGCGTCGCCGTCATCAACGCCGACGACGCGTTCGCGCCGTACTTCGCCGAGCGCGCGCACGGCCGCCGGCTGCTTCGCTTCGGCCTGGAAGCGAGCGCCGACGTCACCGCCCGCGACATCCGTGCCGATGCCGACGGCTCCCGCTTCACGCTCGCGACGCCGCAGGGCGAGGTCGAGGTGGCCATCGCCTTCCCGGGCCGCCACAACGTCCGCAACGCAATGGCCGCCGCCTCGCTGGCGCTGGGCCTGGGCGCATCGCTGCAGGACATCCGCGACGGGCTGGCGGCGGCGCAGCCGGTGGCGGGACGCCTGGTGCGCCATCGCCTCCGCGGCGGCGCGCTGCTGGTGGACGACAGCTACAACGCCAATCCGGGTTCGCTCAACGCCGCCATCGAATGGCTCGCGACGCTGCCCGAGGCCTGGCTGGTCCTCGGCGACATGCGCGAGCTCGGCGACGACGCGCTGGCGTTGCACGCGGAGGCCGGGCGCCGCGCGAAGGCCGCCGGCATCGCCCGCCTGTACGCGATCGGGACGCTGAGCGCGGCGGCGGTGGAAGCCTTCGGCGCCGGCGCGCGCCTGTTCGACGGCCACGGCGCGCTGGCACACGCGCTGCAGGTCGACCTTGCGGGAGCGGCCGCCGCCGCTCCCGCAGGGACTGTTCCACCGCCACCCACCATCCTGGTGAAAGGTTCGCGCGGCAGCGCGATGGACAGGATCGCCAAGGCACTGCTCGAAGGGGACGCGACCGATGCTGCTTGAACTCACGCGCTGGCTGGAGCAGCTGCAGAGCCTGTTCGGACTGTTCGGCTACCTCACCTTCCGCGGCATCCTCAGCGCGCTGACGGCGCTGGCGCTGTCGCTGTGGTGGGGTCCGGCGATGATCCGCAAGCTGGCCGAGTTCAAGGGCCAGCCGATCCGCCAGGAAGGCCCGAAGACCCATTTCTCCAAGGCCGGCACGCCGACCATGGGCGGCGCGCTGATCCTGATCGCGGTGCTGGCCTCGGTGCTGCTGTGGGGCGACCTCCGCAACCGCTACGTGTGGGTCGTGTTGCTGGTGATGCTCGCCTACGGCGCCATCGGCTGGTACGACGACTGGATCAAGATCGTGAAGCGCGACCCCAACGGGCTGAAGTCGCGCTGGAAGTACCTGGCGCAGTCGGTATTCGGCCTCGCGGTCGGCCTGTACCTCTACTACACGGCCGACGTCTCCGCCGCGACCACCTTCTACATCCCGTTCTTCAAGGCGGTGGCGCTGCCGCTGGTCAGCATCACCTTCGTGTTCATCGCCTACTTCTGGATCGTCGGCTTCTCCAACGCCGTGAACCTGACCGACGGCCTCGACGGCCTGGCGATCATGCCGACGGTGCTGGTGGCCTGCGCGCTGGGCGTGTTCGCCTACGCCTCGGGCCACGCGCAGTTCGCCGCGTACCTGCAGATCCCGCGGATCCCGGGCGCGGGCGAGCTGGTGATCATCTGCGCCGCGATCGCCGGCGCGGGCCTGGGCTTCCTCTGGTTCAACACCTATCCGGCGATGGTGTTCATGGGCGACATCGGCGCGCTGGCGCTGGGCGCGGTGCTCGGCACGATCGCGGTGATCGTGCGCCAGGAACTGGTGCTGGTGGTGATGGGCGGCATCTTCGTGGTCGAGACGCTGTCGGTGATGATCCAGGTCGCCTCGTTCAAGCTGACCGGCCGCCGCGTGTTCCGCATGGCGCCGATCCACCACCACTTCGAGCTCAAGGGCTGGCCGGAGCCGCGGGTGATCGTGCGCTTCTGGATCATCTCGGTGGTGCTGGTCCTGGTCGGCCTCGCCACGTTGAAGGTGCGCTGATGGGCGAGACCGCGACCAGCCTCCGCAGCCAGCAGGCAACCCGCCTGGACGCCATCGGCGGCCGCTACGACCCGTGGCTGCTCGGGGTGTCGATCGCGCTCGCCTGCTTCGGCGTGGTGATGGTCGCCTCCAGCTCGATCGCGATCGGCGAGGGGCTGGGCGTCGGTCCGTTCCACTTCCTCGAGAAGCACCTGATGTTCCTCGCCGGCGGCGTCGTGCTCGCGGCCTGGGCGATGCGCACCGAGCTGAAGGTCGTCGAGCAGCACGGGCAGTGGCTGCTGCTGGCCTGCTTCGTGCTGTTGCTGCTGGTGTTCGTGCCAGGCGTGGGCGTCACCGTCAACGGCGCGAAGCGCTGGCTCAACCTCGGCCTGGCCAACTTCCAGGCGGTGGAAGCCGTGAAGCTGCTGTACATCGTCTGGCTGGCGAGCTACCTCAAGCGCTACAGCGAGGACGTCACCGCGACCTGGCCGGCGATGCTGAAGCCGCTCGGGGTCGCCGGGGCGATGGTCGTGCTGCTGCTGCTGCAGCCGGACTTCGGTTCCTCGTCGCTGCTGCTGGCGATCACGGCGGGCATGCTGGTGCTGGGCGGCGTCAACATGCCGCGGCTGTTCGGCCCGGTGATGGTGGCGCTGCCGCTACTCGCGGTGGTGGCGATCGCCGAACCCTACCGCTACCAGCGCCTCACCACCTTCCTGGATCCCTGGGCGGACCCGTTCAACAGCGGTTACCAGCTCACCAACGCGTTGATGGCCGTGGGGCGCGGCGAATGGTTCGGCGTCGGCCTGGGCGCGTCGGTGCAGAAGCTGGCGTACCTGCCCGAGGCCCACACCGACTTCATCCTCGCGGTGATCGCCGAGGAGCTCGGCTTCCTCGGCGTGTGCGCCGTGATCGGCGCCTACGTGCTGCTGGCCGGGCGGGCGTTCTGGACCGGCCTGCGCTGCGTGGAGATGCGCCGCCACTTCGCCGGCTATTGCGCCTTCGGCATCGCCCTGTGGATGAGCCTGCAGAGCTTCGTCTCGATCGGCGTGAACCTGGGGCTGTTGCCGACCAAGGGACTCACCCTTCCGCTGATCTCCTCCGGCGGCTCCAGCGTCCTGATGACCTGCGCAGCGCTCGGATTGCTGCTGCGGGTGGGTTACGAACTCGATCGCGCGCAGCGCCAGGTCGCGCGCCTGCGCGGCGATGCGGTCGCGGGCGCCGGCAT
>DASWQG010000011.1:0-7777 GCA_036403775.1 Luteimonas sp. | reverse complement strand
ACGTCACCGAATGCACCGGCGGCGCGCGCGACCTGACCGATGCCGACCTGGCGCGCGCCTACCGCTCGACCGTGGACCCGCGCCTGACCTACGAGCAGGCGCTGGAGATCGCGAGGCTGGTCGTCCGCAAGCAGGCGCAGCTGGCGGCGCCGAGGGGCGCCTGAGCGCCGTGGCGCGGCTGGCCTGCGGCGTCCTGCTGGCCCTGGCGGCCGGCAGCGCGGCGGCGCAGGCGACGCTGGTGCCACAGGCGTCGGGTGTCACGGTGCGCCTGCGCGGCATCTCCGCGGTGGACGCGGATGTGGCCTGGGCCAGCGGCCGCGAGGGCACCGTGCTGCGCACCACCGACGGCGGCGCGCACTGGCAGGTGATCCGCGTGCCGGGCGCCGGCGAGCTCGATTTCCGCGACGTCGAAGGCTTCGACGCCGACACCGCCGTGGTGCTGTCCATCGGCCCCGGCGAGGCCTCGCGCGTGTACCGCACCGATGACGGCGGGGCGAACTGGACACTGGCACTGCAGAACACCGACCCGCGCGCCTTCTTCGACTGCATGGCCTTCGAGGGCGAGCGCGGCTGGCTGCTGGGCGACCCGGTGGACGGTCGCTTCCAGGTCTACGCGACGCGCGACGGCGGGCGCAGCTGGACGCTGCAATCCCCGGCCATGCCGGGGGCGGTGAAAGACGAGGCTGCGTTCGCGGCCAGCGGCACCTGCATCGCCGCGACGCCCTGGGGCGAGCGCATCGCCGTCACCGGCGGCGGCGCGGCGCGCGTGCTGCTGGGCGACTCGGGCGAGGCCCACGGGTTTGCGCACGACACGCCGATGCCGGCGCGCGTGCCGGCCGCAGGCATCTTCTCGGCGACCCCGGTCGGCGCGGACATGCTGCTGGTCGGCGGCGACTTCGAGCACGAGGCCACCGGCAGCGCGGCGCTGGCGCGGTTCGTCGACGGCGAAGGCCTGCGCGTGTCGGCGCTGTCCGACCCGCGCGGTTACCGCTCCGGCGCCGCCTGCGTCGGCGGCGACGCGCCGCAGTGCATCGCGGTCGGGCCCAGCGGCGTCGACCTGCTGCGGCAGGGGCGGTGGGAAGCGCTCAGCGACACAGGCTATGACGCGGTGGACCTTGCCGGCAACACCGGTTGGGCCAGCGGCGACCAGGGCCGCATCGCGAAGATCGAGTTCACCGCACCGTAGGCAGGAATTCCGGCGGCTTGCGCGCGTGGGTCCGCTGCTCGAACGCATAGGCTAGGGCGATCAGCTGCGGTTCGCTCCACGCGCGCCCCATGAAGGTGAGGCCGATCGGCAAGCCGTGCGACTCGCCCGACGGCACCGTGATGCTCGGCGTGGTTGCAACCGCCGCCATGCCGTAGCCGGCGCCGACGAAGTGGTCGCCCAGCACCGGGTCGGTCAGCCATGCCGGCGACATGCTCGGGGCGACGATCGCATCGAGGCGGTGCTGGTCGAGCGTGGCGAGCAGGCTTTCCGTTTCCGCCATGCGCCGCGACTTCTCCCTGGCATCGAGGTAGGCCTGCTCGGTCAGCGGGCCCTTGGCCTGCGCCTGCTCGAAGATCTCCTGGCCGAAGATCGGCATCGCCTCGTCCGCGTGTGCCTGGTTCCAGGCGATCAGCGCTTCGAGGGTCTTTGGTGAGTCCACCGCGCCGGCCAGGTAGCGGTTCAGGCCGTCCTTGAATTCGTAGAGCAGCACCGCGTACTCGTCGTCGCCCCACTTCTCGTAGCCGGGGACCTCGACGTCGAAGACCTCCGCGCCGGCCGCCTTCATCGCCGCGATCGCGGCTTCGGTGGCGGCGTCCACGTCGGGGTGGTAGCCCATCGCTTCGCGCAGCACGCCGATGCGCTTGCCCGCGAGCGCGCCGGCATCGAGGACTGCGGTGTAGTCGGTGGCCACGTGGCCCTGCGCGGCGGCGCCGGCCGGGTCGTTCGCGTCCACGCCGGCCATCGCCGACAGCAGCGCCGCGGCATCGGCGACCGTGCGCGTCATCGGCCCGGCGGTGTCCTGCGAGGCCGAGATCGGGATGATGCCGTCCCGGCTGACCAGCCCCACGGTCGGCTTGAGGCCGACCAGGCCGGCCACCGCGGACGGACAGATGATGCTCCCGTCGGTCTCGGTGCCGACGCCGACCGCCGCCAGGTTGGCCGCGATCGCGGTGCCGGTGCCGGCGCTGGAGCCGCAGGGGTTGCGGTCCAGCGCGTACGGGTTCTTCGTCTGCCCGCCGCGCGAACTCCAGCCCGAGGTCGAGCGGGTGGAGCGGAAGTTGGCCCACTCGCTAAGGTTGGTCTTGCCCAGGATCACCGCGCCCGCGGCGCGCAGGCGCTGCACCAGGAAGGCGTCATCGGTCGGGCGGTTGTTCGCCAGCGCCAGCGAGCCGGCGGAGTTCACCATCGGCACCGCGTCGATGTTGTCCTTCAGCAGCACCGGGATCCCGTGCAGCGGCCCGCGCACGGTGCCGGCGGCACGCTCGGCGTCGCGGGCGTCGGCCTCGGCGAGGGCCTGCGGGTTGAGTTCGATCACCGCGCCCAGCTGCGGCCCCGCGTCATCCAGGGCGGCGATGCGGTCCAGGTAGGCCTGGGTCAGCGCGTGGCTGTCGAAGCGGCCCGCGGCCATGCCCGCCTGCAGCTGGGTAACCGTGGCTTCCTCGAAGGCGAAGGCGGGTCCGGAAGCCCGGGCGCCGGGGGACGACAGCCCCAGGCAGAGGACGGCGGTGGCAAGCAGGCGCATGGCGATTCCCCGGTCGCGAATGGACCGGGGCAGGATACGCCAGCGCCGCTGCGGCGGTCAGCCGCCTCAGGCGGCGCGCGAGGCCCGCTTGCGGTCGGTCTCGGTCAGGAACTTCTTGCGCAGGCGGATTTCCTTCGGGGTGACTTCCACCAGCTCGTCGTCCTCGATGAAGTCCAGCGCCTGTTCCAGCGTGTACTTGATCGCCGGGGTCAGCTTGATCGCGTCGTCCTTGCCCGAGGCGCGCATGTTGGTCAGCGGCTTGGTCTTGATCGCATTGACCGTCAGGTCGTTGTCCTTGGAATGGATGCCGACCAGCTGGCCCTCGTAGACGTTGTCGCCCTCGGCCGTGAACAGGCGGCCGCGCTCCTCCAGCGGGCCCAGCGCGTAGGCGGGGGTGATGCCCGGCGCGTTGGCGATCATCACGCCGTTGATGCGCTTGGCGATCGGCCCGGTTTCCTTCGGCCCGTAGTGGTCGAACACGTGGAACAGCAGGCCGGTGCCCTGGGTGAGCGTGCGGAACTCGTTCTGGAAGCCGATCAGCCCGCGCGCGGGGATCATGTAGTCCAGGCGCACGCGGCCCTTGCCGTCGGAGACCATGTCTTTCAGCTGCGCCTTGCGCGTGCCCAGCTTCTCCATCACGCCGCCCTGGTGCTGCTCCTCGATGTCGACCACCAGCTGCTCGATCGGCTCCATCTGCTGGCCGTCGATCTCCTTGATGATCACCTCGGGGCGCGACACGGCCAGCTCGTAGCCTTCGCGGCGCATCGTCTCGATCAGCACGGACAGGTGCAGCTCGCCGCGGCCGGAGACCAGGAACTTGTCCGGGTCGGAGCCTTCCTCGACCTTCAGCGCGACGTTGTGCAGCGTCTCGCGCTCCAGCCGCTCGCGCAGCTGGCGGCTGGTGAGGAACTTGCCGCCGCTCAGGTCCTTGTTGCCGGCGAACGGCGAGTTGTTCACCTGGAAGGTCATGCTGATGGTGGGCTCGTCCACGGTCAGCGCCGGCAGCGCCTCGGGCGCGTCCAGCGCGCACACCGTGTCGGAAATGCTCAGGTCGGCGACGCCGGAGATGGCGATGATGTCGCCGGCCTCGGCCTCGGGCACTTCGACGCGCTCCAGGCCCATGAAGCCCAGCACCTGCAGCACCTTGCCCTGGCGCTTGTTGCCGTGGCGGTCGACCACGCTCACCGGCATGTTGGTGCGGACCTTGCCGCGCTGGATCCGGCCGACGCCGATCAGGCCGACGAAGTTGTTGTAGTCCAGCTGGCTGATGCGCATCTGGAACGGACCGTCCTTGTCGACGGTCGGCGGCGGCACGTGCTGCATGATCGCCTCGTACAGCGGCGTCATGTCGCCCGAGCGCGCGCTGTCGTCGAGGCTGGCGTAGCCGTGCAGCGCCGAGGCGTAGACGATCGGGAAGTCGAGCTGCTCGTTGGTCGCGCCGAGCTTGTCGAACAGGTCGAACACCTGGTCGATCACCCAGTCCGGTCGCGCGCCGGGGCGGTCGATCTTGTTCACCACCACGATCGGCTTGAAGCCCATCGCGAAGGCCTTCTGGGTGACGAAGCGGGTCTGCGGCATCGGCCCGTCCATCGCGTCGACCAGGATCAGCACCGAATCCACCATGGACAGCACGCGCTCGACCTCGCCGCCGAAGTCGGCGTGGCCGGGTGTGTCGACGATGTTGATGCGGTTGCCCTGCCAGGTGATGGCGGTGTTCTTGGACAGGATGGTGATGCCGCGTTCCTTCTCCTGGTCGTTGCTGTCCATCACCCGCTCGGCGAGGACGACGCGTTCGGAGAAGGTGCCCGACTGCTTGAGCAGGCAGTCCACCAGGGTGGTCTTGCCATGGTCGACGTGGGCGACGATGGCGATGTTGCGGAGGCGTTCGATGGACATTTGGGCAGGAACGGTCAAGGACGCCATCGGCGCCGGGAGAAGGGCAGGGAGCCGGTTATTATAACTGGCTGCCGCCCCGGCCGTCGGGGCCGTGGTTCATCTTTCCAGGAGTGCCCCCCAATGTCCCTCTACGCCACCTTCGACACCGACCGCGGCCCGATCAAGGTCGAGCTGTATCCCGACAAGGCCCCGCTGACCGTGGCCAACTTCGTGAACCTGGCCCGGCGCGGCTTCTACGACGGCCTGAACTTCCACCGGGTGATCGCCGACTTCATGATCCAGGGCGGCTGCCCCGAGGGCTCCGGCCGCGGCGGCCCGGGCTACCGCTTCGAGGACGAGGCCAACAACGGGATCGGCCACGAGCGCGGCGTGCTGTCCATGGCCAATGCCGGCCCCAACACCAACGGCAGCCAGTTCTTCATCACCCACGTCGCCACCCCGTGGCTGGACGGCAAGCACACCGTGTTCGGCAAGGTGGTCGAGGGCCTGGAGGCGGTGGACAAGGTCGAGCAGGGCGACCACATCCGCAAGGTGACCATCGAGGGCGACGCCGACGCCGTGCTGGCGGCGAAGGCCGACCGGGTCGCCGAATGGAACCGCATCCTGGCGCCGTAACCCCGCGCCAGGCCCCGGAGAGCCGGCCCATGGCCGGCTCTTCGCATTTCACCCCCATGCTAAAATTCACGGCTGCCAACGCCTTCCGACGAGGTCACGCATGCCCCAGTTCGCCAGCCGGCTCGGCCGCGCCAAGCCCAGCGCGATCATGCAGGTCGCCGAGAAGGCCAAGCGCCTGAAGGCCGAAGGCCGCGACATCATCAGCTTCTCGATCGGCGTCCCCAATTTCCTGCCCGGCGAGCACGTCTACGCCGCCGCGCGCGAGGCGCTGGAATGCGATTCGGGCCAGTACGGCAGCAACCGTGGCAGCGACGCCCTGCTCGACGCCTTCCTCGCGCACCTCGCCGAGATCGGCCTCACCGGCTACACTCGCGCCAACCTCGCCACCGGCATCGGCGCCAAGCACGTCATCTACAACCTGTGCGAGGCGCTGCTGGACGAGGGCGACACGATCGCCTTCCCGGTGCCGTACTGGACCAGCTACGTCGACATCGCCGAGATCCTCAACGCGAAGATCGACCTGCTGCCCTGCCCGGCGGAGCAGGACTACAAGCTCACGCCCGCGCAGCTCGATGCCGCGCTGGCGAAGAAGCCGCGCGTGTTCCTGTTCAACAATCCCTCGAACCCGACCGGCATGGTCTATTCGAAGGACGAGATCGCCGCGCTCGCCGACGTGATCGCCCGGCACCCCGACACCTGGGTGATTACCGACGACATCTACAACCGGATGGTCTTCGACGGCGTCGGCTACCACAACTTCGTGCACGCCCGCCCCGAGCTGCGCGACCGGGTCATCTTCATCGACTCGCTGTCCAAGACCTACGGCATGCCCGGATGGCGCGTCGGCTTCATGGCCGGCCCGGAGTCCGTCGCCAAGGCCGTGGTGACGATGAATTCCAACCACATCACCAACCTGCCCGAGGTGACCACCGCCGCCGCGGTGGCCGCGCTCGCCGGGCCGCAGGACGTGCCGCGCGCCCGATGCGCCGAGTTCGCCGCCAAGCGCGACCAGGTCATGGCGGTGTTCGCCGCCATCCCGGGCGTCGTATGCCCGCGTCCGCAGGGCGCGTTCTACGTCTTCCCGGACATCAGCGCGTACTTCGGCAAGACCCACGGCCCCACCGGGCTGAAGGTCGGCAACGACGTCGAGTTCTGCAGCGCGCTGCTGGAAGCCAAGGGCGTGGCCTGCGTGCCGGGCTCGGCCTTCGGCGAGCCGCGCGCGATGCGCATCAGCTACACCTGCCCGACGCCGCAACTCGCGCCCGGCCTCGAGCGTATCCGCGAGTTCTTCGCCGAGCTCGCCTGATCCCGGAACACCCGTTCCGTCCACCGCCACACACGGAGCCCCACGCATGAAGTCCCCCGTCCGAGTTGCCGTCACCGGCGCCGCCGGCCAGATCGGCTACGCCCTCCTGTTCCGCATCGCCTCCGGCGAGATGCTCGGCAAGGACCAGCCGGTCATCCTGCAGATGCTGGAGCTGCCGATGGAGAAGGCGCAGGCCGCGCTGAAGGGCGTGATGATGGAGCTGGAGGACTGCGCGTTCCCGCTGCTGGCGGGCATGGTCGGCACCGACGACCCGATGGTCGCGTTCAAGGACGCCGACTACGCGCTGCTGGTCGGCGCGATGCCGCGCGGCCCGGGCATGGAGCGCAAGGACCTGCTGCTGAAGAACGCGGAGATCTTCACCGTGCAGGGCAAGGCGCTCGACGCCGTCGCCTCGCGCGACGTCAAGGTGCTGGTGGTCGGCAACCCGGCCAACACCAACGCCTACATCGCGATGAAGTCGGCGCCGAACCTGCCGGCGAAGAACTTCACCGCGATGCTGCGCCTGGACCACAACCGCGCGCTGTCGCAGCTCGCCGCCAAGGCCGGCGTCGCCGTCGGCGACATCGAGAAGTTCGTCGTCTGGGGCAACCACAGCTCGACGATGTACCCGGATTACCGCTTCGCCACGGCCAACGGCAAGTCGCTCAAGGACGCAATCGGCGACGCCGACTGGAACGCCAACACCTTCATCCCGACGGTCGCCAAGCGCGGCGCCGCGATCATCGAGGCGCGCGGCCTGTCGTCGGCGGCGTCGGCGGCCAACGCGGCGATCGACCACGTGCGCGACTGGGTGCTCGGCAGCAATGGCAAGTGGGTGACGATGGGCGTGCCGTCCGACGGCAGCTACGGCATCCCCGAGGGCATCATCTACGGCGTGCCGGTCACCACCGCCAATGGCGAATACACCCGCGTCGAAGGCCTGGAGATCGACGACTTCAGCCGCGCGGCGATGGACCGGACGCTGGCCGAGCTCGAGGAAGAGCGCGCCGGCGTGGCGCACCTCCTCTGATGCCGGGCCGGGACTCCGCCGGGGCCGCCTTCCGCGCCGCGCTCGCGGCGGAGTCGCCGTTGCAGGTGATGGGCGCCATCACCGCGTACGCGGGGCTGATGGCGAAACGCGTCGGCTACAAGGCGCTGTACCTGTCCGGCGGCGGAGTCGCCGCCAACTCGCTCGGGATGCCGGACCTGGGCATCTCGACGATGGAGGACG
>DASWQG010000010.1:0-2542 GCA_036403775.1 Luteimonas sp. | reverse complement strand
AAGAAGGCTGCTCCGAAGAAGGCCGCTGCCAAGCCGGCCGCGCCGAAGCCGATCAAGGAGGCCATGAGCAAGTCCGGCCTGGTGTCGTACATCTCCGAGCAGACCGGCGTCGCCTCGCGCGACGTGCGCGCGGTGATGGGCGCGCTGGAAGGCGCGGTGCACGGCTCGATCAGCAAGAAGGGCGCGGGCACCTTCACCCTCCCCGGCCTGCTGAAGATCACCGCCGTCAACGTGCCGGCCAAGCCGAAGCGCAAGGGTATCAACCCCTTCACCAAGGAAGAGCAGTGGTTCGCCGCCAAGCCCGCCTCGGTCAAGGTCAAGGTGCGCCCGCTGAAGAAGCTCAAGGACGCCGCGGCCTGAGTCGCACCCCGGGCCCGCCGCGAGGCGCGGCCCGAATCCCGAAAGGCCGGAATCCGCTGGATTCCGGCCTTTTTTCATTGCGCGGCGCGGGGTCTTTGCCTCTGCTTCACCGCGTAGGCCGCATGGTGCGGGCTTCCCCCAAGCCGGAGCCGGCCATGGCACGCGTCCTGCGATTTCCGCTCCTCCTCGCCTGCGCCGTCGTGCTGCTCGGCGCCTGCTCGACGCTCGGCCTCGTCGGCGCACTGCTCGGCGACCGCATCGCGTTCACCGCGCCGCAACTGCAGCAGCAACTCGACCGCCGCTTCCCGCGCGACTACGACAAGCTCGGCGGCCTGGTCACGCTCAGCGTGCTGCATCCGCGCCTGAGCATCCCGCAGGGCGGCGGCCGCCTGCGCCTGGATTTCGACGTCGGCATCGGCGCGGCGGGACGCGACAGCCGCACGCCCGCCGGCCACCTCGCGGTGTCGAGCGGCCTGCGCTGGAATCCCTCCACGCGCGGCCTGCACCTGGAGGCGCCTTCGATCGAGTCCCTGCAGCTGCCCGGGCTCGGCGAAGGACTCAGTCCCGCGGCGCGCGACCTGGTCGACCGCTGGCTGTCCGACTACGCCGAGCGCGAGCCGGTGTATCGTTTCGACGACAGCCTGCTGCAGCGACTGCAATCGCGCAGCATCGGCGCCACCACCATCGAGGATGGCCTCGTGGTGGTGCACCTGGACCAGTAGCCTGCGGACATCATGAGCCTCACCACCCGACTTCGCGCCTCCCACCTGGTTCCCCTGGCGCTCGTCGCCGCCTGCCTTGCCGCCGGCTGCGGGCGCGACGACACGGCCGACGCCAGCGCCGGCCAGGATGCAGCCGACGCCAACCTGCCCAGGCCCGAGGCCGGCGCGGGATCGGTAACGGGCATGCCCGGCGCGCGCGCGGACGGCAGGGCCACGCCGGAAGCGGATGCCGCGGGCAACCCCTTCGACCTCCCGGGCGACCAGCCGCAGGCCTTCGACGAGGACGGCAATCCACTGCTGCCGGCGGACGTGGTTGCGCAGGCGCCGGCCGATGCGGCGACGGACGCCGCCGCCGAGGAAAACGCCGGTGCGCCGTCGCCGGACGCCGATGCCGGGACTGCCAGCCCTGGCGAACCCACCGCCGACGACGCCGCCGCGGTGGTGCGCAGGTACTACGGCGCGATCGACGCGCGCCAGTACGAGCAGGCCTACCAGCTGTGGTCGGGCGACGGCCGCTCCAGCGGGCAGAGCGCGGCGTCGTTCGCCGCCGGTTTCGGCGACACCGCCGGCGTCACCGTGCAGACCGGCACGCCCGGCCGCGTGGAGGCCGCCGCTGGCTCGCGCTACGTGCGCGTGCCGGTCAGCATCCGCGCCGTGGGCGTGGACGGCAGCGAGCGCCGCTACGAGGGCAGCTACACCCTGCGCCGCGCCGTCGTGGACGGCGCCACGGCCGCGCAGCGCGACTGGCGGATCGAGTCCGCCGACCTGCGCGAGGTGAGCCCGTAGGGTTCGCGCCTACAGCTCGAAGCGGTAGCTGAGCTTCACCAGCAACTGCTCGCTGTCGCGCAGCGCGAACGCGTCGCCCAGCTGCTCGCCGGCGTCGCGGGCGGACGCGTCGAGCCGGTAGCCGCCCCGCCCGTAGACCACGTACAGGTCCGAGAGCGGCGCCAGCTGGTAGCGATAGCGCACCTGGAAACCGAGGTTGCGCAGGCTGAAGTCGTCGATCGGCTCGTCCACGGGCACGGGCGTGCCGTCGGCGTCCGCGCGCCAGGCCTGGCGCAGCCGCGCGTCCAGGCCGATCGCCTGCAGCTTGACCCGGAGCTCCTGCCGCGCGCCGATCGTCCAGTTGACCCCGGCGTCGAGCTCCAGCGCGCGCTCGTCGAAGGTGCCCAGCAGGTTGTCGTGCTGCCAGACCATCCATTGCGGCGTGTGCTCCGCATAGGCCACGACGAACACGTTGAACGCATCGCTGACGTGGTAGGTGGGCCGGAACTGCAGGTTGTAGCCGAGGCCGCGATCCTCGCCGATGCCGCCGTTGTTGACGCCGGCGTTGGCGTAGAACTCCCAGTTGCCCTTGCGCGGCCGGTTGCGCTCGTAGAACGCATTGAAGTTCGGCGGCATGCGCAGGATGCCGTGGCCGCGCAGCAGGCGGTCGTTGTAGCCGGCGCTGTTGACGTTGA
>DASWQG010000009.1:0-1569 GCA_036403775.1 Luteimonas sp. | reverse complement strand
GCAGCTCGACGCGGATGCCTGGATGGCGCCGCTCGAACTCCGGCAACAGCTGCGCGACCTGCTCGCCCTCGTAGCCCATCACCCAGAAGCGGACGACCTCGGTGCCGCCGTCGCGCGTGTCGCCGCGGCCGCCGCCGCGATCGCCGCAGCCTGCGCACAGCAGCGCCAGCAGGCAACACAGCGTGGGCAGCAGCCGGGGGACCATGTCGCCGATGCTAGTTCGGCCGGGTGGCGGCCGCAGCCCCTTCGCGCGCCCCGGCCCGCAGCCAGCCGCCCTGGAAGCCGGCGCGTTCCAGCCCCCTGCGCAGATGGGGGTTGCGCCGCATCACCCGCCAGACGAAGTCGCTGCGGTAGTTCTCGATCATCAGCACGATCGCGCCCTGGTCGATGCCCAGGTAGTCGCCGTCCACCCAGCCGACGCCCGGCACGATGCGCCCGTGCTGCAGCTTCGCCTCGGTGAAGGTGAAGCTGGGGTTGAAGGCGTCCAGGAAGCCGTACTCGCCGTAGATCGCCTTGCCGTAGCGCTCGTGCATCGCCTCGATGGCGGGGATCGCGATCTCCGGCGCGAAGGCGATGGACCCGGCCGCGGCGGTGGGCGCGATGGTGCCGTCGTCGAGCACGTACTCGATGCCCGCGCCGCGCGCGGTGTAGGTGCGGAACAGCCGCGCCTCGCCCTTGTACTCGAACGTCGCGTCGATCGGGCCGTCGCTCGCGGTCAGCCCCCACACGCGCTTGCCGTAGCCCTCCCATTCCAGCGGGTTGTCCTCGGCGTAGGCCTGCTGCGACAGCGCCGCGCGGCGGCTGTTCTCGAAGTAGTCGATGCCGCGGCCGCGCATGTAGGCGTCCTGGATGCCGCGGAAGTCGATCCAGACGTGCGAGTACTGGTGGCCGAACAGCGGCGGGAAGCTCAGGTGCTCCTGCCCCTGGAAGCGGCCCCAGGTGCGGTCGTAGGTCGCGGTCCAGGCGGCCCACGCGTCCTCCTCGACGGGGTGCGTGGGCGAGCCCAGCGCGAGGATATAGACCAGGATGGCTTCGTTGTAGCCCTTCCAGTCGTACGCGATCATGCCGTGCTCGGGCGTCCAGCCCATCGAGATCGCGGCGCCGCGTTCCTGGGCCCACGGCCATTCCACGCGCCCGTAGATCTTGTCGGCGAGGCGGCGGATCTCGGCTTCCTTGCGGTCGTCGCCGTCGTAGTAGCTCTGCGCGAACAGCACGCCGCCCAGCAGCAGCGCGGTGTCCACGGTGGACACCTCGTTCTCGCCGGCGCGGGTGCCGCTGTCCATGTCGAGGAAGTGGTAGAAGAAGCCGCGGTAGCCCGACGCGCCGCGCGCATTGCGCCCCTGCGGCGCGCGGGCGAAGAAGCGCAGCGTCGCCAGCGTGCGGTCCACCGCCTGCTCGCGGCTGATCCAGCCGCGCTCGACCCCGACCCCGTACGCGGTCAGGCCGAAGCCGACCGCGGCGATGCTGGAGGCCGACGGCGTCGGCCAGCGGTCGGGCACCAGGCCGTTGACCGGGTTGCCCAGTTCCCAGAAGTAGTCGAACGTGCGGCGCTCGAGGTCGTCCACGAGC
>DASWQG010000008.1:0-2934 GCA_036403775.1 Luteimonas sp. | reverse complement strand
GGACGACGCCGAGCTCGCCGCCGCAGTCGCCGCAATGCCGGTGCCGGGCATGCCAGTGCAGCACGGCGCGCGCCTGCGCGAATGCGGTGGATTCCGGCGCCGGCCAGTGCGCGGCGGCACGGCGCAGGTCCACGCGCAGCGGCGCCGCCTCGACGACCGCTGGCGCGGCGGTGGCCGCGCGTTGCGCGAACCAGCCCTGGCCGTCGCGCATCCCGAGGAAGACCGCGGTGCCGGGCCCGCCCCCCAGGGCGCGGCCCTCGACGACGTGTACGCCGCCCTCGGCATCGCCAAGCGCGCGGCCCTCGTCGTCGAGCAGCAGCACGCGCGCCCCGGGCCATAACCGCGCCAGCGCCTCGGGCTGGTCGCGCAGCGCATCCGCGCGATCCAGGCCGCCGTCGACGAAGGCGAACGGGGTCACACGGTGAAGCTGCTGCCGCAGCCGCAGGTGCTCTTCGCGTTCGGGTTGCGGATCACGAACTGCGCACCGTGGAGGCTCTCGGTGTAGTCCACGGCCGCGCCCATGAGGTACTGCAGGCTCAACGGGTCCACCAGCAGGGTGACCTCGTCGGTGGCGATCGCCAGGTCGTCCTCGGCCTGCTGCTCGTCGAACTCGAAGCCGTACTGGAAGCCGGAACAGCCGCCGCCCTGGATGTAGACGCGCAGCTTCAGCGCCGGATTGCCTTCCTCGGCGATCAGCTCGCGCACCTTGGCGGCGGCGGCGGGGGTGAACTCGAGGGGCCGCGACAACGACTGGTAGCCGGGCGCGGCGGCGTCCGTGGCGGGGGTTTGCATGCCGTCAGGATGGGGGGTCGGGGCGCCCGATTCAACCGCCGGGCGACGGCCTGCCCGCCGCCTCTGCCCACGCGAACGACTGCTCGACCGCGTCGCCGCGGGCGGGCGCCAGGCGCACCACCACCCGGATCGGCTGCAGCCCGGCAGGCAGCATCACGTCGCCCTGCACCTGCTGGAAATACTTGAACGAATAGTCCACGCCCTCGGCGCCGGGTTGCTGGCGCAACTCGGCCCAGTCCAGCTTGCGCAGCTGCCCGTCCTGCGTGCCCTCGACCGACAGGGTCAGCCGGCCGCGGTTGACCGCGCCCCGGTTCAGGTTCTGCGTCAGCGTCGCGGTGAAATGCCAGGCCCCGCCCGGCTGCGGCGACAGTTCCAGCTCGTGCACCGACAGGCCGTGGCGCTGCGCGGTGCTGCCGACGAAGCGCTCGTAGAAGGCGATGTCGGCGCGCAGGCCGGCGATTTCCTCGTCGCGCTCGGCCAGCGTGTCCTGCAGGCCCTGGTTGGCCTCGCGGCTCACCTGGTCGGAACGCGACAGCAGCGCGACCCGCTGTTCCAGCGCCTCGATGCGCTCGGCCTGCGCGCGGATCGTCGCGCGGGCGTCGCGCGGCTGCGGCCCGAAGGTGGTCCACAGGCCCCAGCCACCGAACGCGAGCGCGGCGAGGAAGGTGCCCAGCAGCGCGTAGGCCAGCGCGTGGCCCTGCGGCGGCGGCGCGGCCTCGGCGGACGTTGCCGATCTCTCGCTCATCGTTGCGGTATAGCATGGCCCGCGACGGAACGAGGAGCGCGGCGATGCCCGAGGCCCACCTGTTTGCGATCGGCGTGCTGCTGGCGTGGATGGCCGGGATCCGCGTCTACCTCACCGTGTTCGGCGTCGGCCTGGCCGGGTTCCTCGGCTGGCTGGACCTGCCGCCGGCGCTCGAAGCGACGCAGTCGCCCTGGGTACTCGGCGTGTCGGGCGTGCTGGCCGCAACCGAATTCTTCGCCGACAAGATCCCGGGCGTGGATTCGGCGTGGGACCTGCTGCATACGCTGCTGCGGGTGCCGGTCGGCGCATTCCTGGCCGCGTCCACGCTGTCGGCCGACGGCGACCTGGGGGCCGGCATGCTCGCCACCGGCGCCGGCGCGGCGCTGGCCAGCCACCTGCTCAAGTCCGGCGCGCGCGCGGTGCTCAACACCTCGCCCGAACCAGTGAGCAACTGGACGGCCTCGGCCACCGAGGACGTGGCCGTGGTCGGCGGCCTCGCCCTGGCCTTCACCCATCCCTGGCTGGCGCTGGGCCTGGTCGCGCTGGCAAGCCTGGCCATCGCCGGCACCGTGTGGATGCTGTGGAGGCTCGTGCGCCGCGGGCTGCGACGCACGTAGCGCCGTCAATCCTCGATCTTCGACTGCAGGTAGTTCTGCTCGCCCACGCGCGCGACCAGCGACAGCTGCGTCTCGATCCAGTCGATGTGCTCTTCCTCGGACTCGAGGATGTCGGCGAACAGCTCGCGGCTGACGTAGTCGCCGACCTGCTCGCAATAGGCGATCGCCTCCTTGAGCGTGGGCAGCGCTTCCATTTCCAGCGCGAGGTCCGCCTTGAGGATTTCCACCGGCGTCTCGCCGATGCGCAGCTTGCCGAGGTTCTGGAAGTTCGGCAGGCCGTCCAGGAACAGGATGCGCTCGGACAACTTGTCCGCATGCTTCATCTCGTCGATGGACTCGTGGTACTCGTGCTCGGCGAGTTCCTTCAGGCCCCAGTTCTTCAGCATCCTGGCGTGCAGGAAATACTGGTTGATCGCGATCAGCTCGTTGTACAGCGCCTTGTTGAGGTGCTCGATGACCTTGGGATCGCCCTGCATGGCGTCGCACTCCGGCGTGGGGTTGCCCCGATGCTAGCGCCGGCAGGAAATCGAAGGCGGAACGCGAATCGTGTGCATCCGCGCCATGCGGCGAGCGGCTCAGGCCGCGTGCGAGAGCACCGGTAGGTCGAGGGCGACGGCGTGCACCTGGTCGAGGATCCGCTGTGCCTCGTCCAGGCAGCTGCCGCAGGTGGCGCCGCAGCCGGTACGCATGGTCAACTCCGCCAGGGTGGTGCAGCCCGCGGCCGCCACTTCGCGGATCTCGTGGTCGGTGACACCGTTGCAGAGGCAGACGTACACGGTT
>DASWQG010000007.1:0-7754 GCA_036403775.1 Luteimonas sp. | reverse complement strand
CGCCGGTGGAGATCCGCCCGGTGGCGACCCAGGTGGACGACGTCCTCGGCGAGATCAAGCAGCGGGTCGCGATGGGCGACCGCGTGCTGGTCACCACCCTGACCAAGCGCATGGCCGAGAACCTCACCGAGTACCTGGCCGAGCACGACGTCAAGGTCCGCTATCTGCACTCGGACGTGGACACGGTGGAGCGCGTGGAGATCATCCGCGACCTGCGCCTCGGCAAGTTCGACGTGCTGGTCGGCATCAACCTGCTGCGCGAGGGCCTGGACATGCCGGAGGTCTCGCTCGTCGCGATCCTCGACGCCGACAAGGAAGGCTTCCTGCGCTCCACCGGCTCGCTGATCCAGACCATCGGCCGCGCGGCGCGCAACTTGCGCGGCAAGGCGATCCTGTACGCCGACCGCATGACCAACTCGATGCAGCGCGCGATCGAGGAGACCGACCGCCGCCGCAACAAGCAGCTCGAGTACACCGCCGAGCACGGCATCACCCCGCAGAGCGTGCAGCGCGCGGTGATGGACATCATGGAAGGTGCGCGTGCGGAGCCGGGCACGGTCAAGGTCGGCCGCGGCAAGGGCCGCAAGGTCGCCGAGACCGCCGAGGACTACGCCGCGCTCAGCCCGTCCGCGGCCGCCGCGCGGATCCGGGAGCTGGAGCAGAAGATGCACCAGCATGCGCGCGACCTGGAGTTCGAGGAGGCGGCGCAGGCGCGCGACGAGCTGCGCCGGCTGAAGGACGCGCGCCTGTCGCTGTAGGGTGCACCGATGCCCGTCCGAGGCGAGGCCGGGTCTGCGTTATGCTCGCCAAGGGGAAGCGTAATGCGGGGGGAGCATGGGATCGGCGAAGCGTGCACGGTGGCATGTCGCAGCTGTGGCCGGGTCCTTGCTGCTTGCGGCCTGCCAGTCTCCTCCGGGAAGCGGATCGCAAGGATCGGCTGAAGCCGCAGTCAATGTTTCGCCTGGAGGCGCCGTGGTGCAAGGCAGTGCGCCGGCCCACGCACCCGGGCTCCAGGTTCCCGCTTACCGCGCGGGCGGCCAGCCTGGCACGGTCCTGCTCACCGAAAACATGCTGCGCGACGCGCTCGCCAATGGCGAGCTCGTGGTTCAACAGGCCGACGGCAAGCGTTTTCGCGTACGCATGGTGCGCGGCCAGGACGAGCCGAACGGCCGCTGGAGCGTGATCGGCAAGGTGGTCACGCGCCTTGGCGAGCAATCGATGGTGTTGACCTTCCACGGCCGGGACGTGTTCGGAATATTGCCGCAGCCGGATGGAACGCTACTGGCGATCAGCACGACGCGCGGGATCACCACGATCAAGCCGGCGGGTGGCATGCATCCTCCGCATACGAGAGAGCCGGTGGCCGATTACGTGCTGCCACCGCCAAGGTCGTTCATTCCACGGCGGATGGCGAAGACAGGCAGATCGCCGCCAAGCATCGCGCGGGGCGCCGGAGCGCCTGCCGCAGGCGCGGAGGTCGAGATCGTGTTGCTTGGGCTCTACACCGACGATCTCGTGGGCATGCGGGGGAGTGTTTCCGCGGTCGAGACGGAGATCAGCAACCTGGTGGCGATCTCCACGCAGGCGCACGCCGACAGCGATTCCCCTGTCCGGTTCAGACTTGCGGCATTGGCCCCAATCCCGGAATCAGTCGGAGCCACCAACGTCGACCTGCTAGAAGACGTTGCATTCAACTTGGTTGAAGGTGTCGATGTCCATGCGTTGCGCGACGCTGCGCAGGCCGACCTTGTTTTCATCATTCGGCCTTTTCTGGACGGAAACAATACCTGCGGAAACGGGTACCTGGCAGGCGCGGAGCTCGATCCCTCCCAGGCTACCGAGGTGCTCGGCTATTCCATTACGAATCTCGATCCCTGCGGGCCGTACGTGCTGCCGCATGAGCTTGGGCACAACCTGGGTTCCATGCACGACCGGGACAGCTCGCGCACCTTCGCGACGATGGACTACGGTGCGTTCACCTATTCCTTCGGTTTCAGGAAGGATGAAGTGCCCACGTTCACGACCATCATGGGCTACGAAGTGTACGCGGGAGACAGGATTCCGTATTTTTCCAATCCGGATCTCATGGCTTGCGGCATGCCGTGCGGGATATCGGACATCGCCGACAACGTCCGCAGCTTCCGGCAAATGGCGCCAGTGATTGCGTCGTATCGTGGTGCGCCGGCGGGCACCGTGTCGATCGAGGATGCCGTTGTCAGTGAACCGTCTGGCGGCAATGGTCGGATCGCTGCGATCAAGATCCGGTCCGCGGAGTATGCGCCAGACGGCGGTATCGCCCTGGACGTACAGGTGCTCGGAGGAAGCGCGCGGGACGGCCTGGACTACCGCGTATTGACATCGCAGCCCACCATCGATCCGGGCCGACGCGAAGGCCTGTTCTACATTGAGATTGCGGGCGACGATGAGGTGGAGGGTGACGAAACAATATCGTTGCGGCTAAACGGTGCCCAAGGTCTCGACATCCTGGACCCTGATGCCACCTTGTTGATCGTGGACGACGACCCGCGCCCCAGGATCCAGGGCGAGGTGCGCTTCACGTACCCAGCGGCACCGACCGAGGGGTTCGATATCCAGGTCTTGGGGCCGGACTCCGGAGAAGATCGCTTCGTCCGCGTGGAGCCTCCTGGATTTGCCTACTCGATCCCGGTAATGGAAGGCGCAGAGGTCACCCTCGTGCCATGGCTCCCCTCCCCCTGGGCCGCGAAGGCGGTGAGGATCGAGCGGGTCACCGGAAACGTGGACCAGGACTGCCACGCAACTGTTGGAGCGATCGTGTCCGGGCGCGTACTGCTGCCCGAGGATGGCGCGGTGCCAGAGTTCCCGCTCACGCTTCTCCTGGACGAAGGGCTCGACAACATCTATCGCCCGGCCCGGCCGATCCAGGTGGGCGCGCTTGGCGAGCGCTTCGAACTTGCCGTCTATCCGGGGTCCTCGCTCCAGATCAAGGCGACCCCTGGAACGCCTTACCTCCCGTATCTGCAGATCGATCCCTACGTGGCGGGTGATGTCGTGCATGACGTCGTCCTCTCGGAATTGCCGACTTTGTCGATCCAGTCCGGCAGCGGCAGGTCCGAGTACTGGACAGGAGCCGACTACGCGATCGGCATCGCAGGCCAACTCTCAGCGCCAGCGCCGCCTGGTGGCGTCACCTATTCCTACAGGACGGAAAGCGGGACCGCCATCGAGGGAGAGGACTTCGTCGGCGCGAGCGGGAGGATCACGATTCCCGAAGGTGGCCTCTCCTACTGGGACGCGGAAGTCATGGTGCTCGGGGACGACGACTTCGAGGGGGACGAGTATTTCAAGGTGATCATCGAGGACGTGGATGGGGCGTCACTCGCGACGCCGGTGTCCAAGGTCGTGATCCGCGACGACGACGCCCGCACCGGCGGCCCCGCCCAGAAGCAGCAGGCGCCCTGAACCGCCGGCCGGGCCGAGTTGTCCGCCCGCCCCGCCGTCGGCTAAACTGCGCGACCCGCAGGCCCGCCTGCGGGCTTTCGGGCGGTTAGCTCAGCGGTAGAGCACTACCTTGACATGGTAGGGGTCACAGGTTCGAACCCTGTACCGCCCACCACGCCAGCCAGGCGTGGCGAATGCAGGACAGGCAACCCGGAGCGAAAGGTGGCCCGCGGAAACGCCGGCCGAGCGTGCGACATGGACACTACCACCGCCCACCGTTGATCCCTCCCCAGGCCGCCGACCCGACCGAAAAGCGCCTGTGGGCGCTTTTTTCGTTTCCGGACCGCCACCCATGATCGCCATCACGCTCCCCGACGGCTCCCGCCGCGAATTCGAACACCCCGTCACCGTCGCCGACGTCGCCGCTTCCATCGGCCCGGGTCTGGCCAAGGCCGCGCTGGCCGGCAAGGTCGACGGTCGCCTGGTGGACACCAGCTTCCGCATGGACCGCGACGCGTCGCTGGAGATCGTCACCGACAAGCACCCCGACGCCCTGGACGTGCTGCGCCACTCCACCGCGCACCTGCTGGCCCAGGCCGTGCAGCGCCTGCACCCGGGCGCGCAGGTCACGATCGGCCCGGTGATCGACAACGGCTTCTACTACGACTTCGCCTTCGAGCGCCCGTTCACGCCCGAGGACCTGCCGGCGATCGAGGCCGAGATGCAGAAGATCGTCAAGGAGGCGCACGCGGTCTCGCGCAGCGTCAAGTCGCGCGACGAGGCCACGAAGTTCTTCCGCGACATGGGCGAGGAGTACAAGGCGCAGATCATCGAGTCGATCCCGGCCAACGAGGAGCTCTCGCTCTACACCCAGGGCGAGTTCACCGACCTGTGCCGCGGCCCGCATGTGCCCTCCACCGACAAGCTGCGCAGCTTCAAGCTGATGAAGGTGGCCGGCGCCTACTGGCGCGGCGACCACAACAACCAGATGCTCAGCCGCATCTACGGCACCGCCTGGCTCAACGACAAGGACCTCAAGGCCTACCTCACGATGCTCGAGGAGGCCGAGAAGCGCGACCACCGCCGGATCGCGAAGCAGCAGGACCTGTTCCACCTGCAGGAGGAGGCGCCGGGCCTGGTGTTCTGGCATCCCAAGGGCTGGGCGGTGTGGCAGGTGGTCGAGCAGTACATGCGCAAGGTCTACCGCGACACCGGCTACGGCGAGGTGCGCTGCCCGCAGATCCTCGACGTCGAGCTGTGGAAGAAGTCCGGGCACTGGGACAACTACCAGGACAACATGTTCTTCACCGAGTCGGAGAAGCGCACCTACGCGCTGAAGCCGATGAACTGCCCGGGCCACGTGCAGGTGTTCAGGCAGGGCCTGCACAGCTACCGCGACCTGCCGATCCGCTACGGCGAGTTCGGCGCCTGCCACCGCAACGAGCCCTCGGGCGCGCTGCACGGCATCCTGCGCGTGCGCGGCTTCACCCAGGACGACGGCCACGTGTTCTGCACCGAAGGGCAGGTCGAGTCCGAGGTCACCGCCTTCCACGCCCAGGCGATGCGGGTCTACGCGGACTTCGGCTTCACCGACGTGCAGGTGAAGCTGGCCCTGCGCCCGGAGCCGCGCCTGGGCGACGACGCCACCTGGGACAAGGCCGAGGCGGCCCTTCGCGCCGCCTTGCGCAGCGCCGGCGTGGAATGGGAGGAGCTCCCGGGCGAGGGCGCGTTCTATGGCCCCAAGATCGAGTACCACCTGCGCGACGCCATCGGCCGCACCTGGCAGCTGGGCACGATGCAGGTGGATTTCATGATGCCGGGGCGCCTGGGCGCCGAATACGTGGACGAGCACAGCCAGAAGCGGCACCCGGTGATGCTGCACCGCGCCATCGTAGGCTCCATGGAGCGATTCATCGGCATCCTGGTCGAGCACCACGCGGGCCTGTGGCCGGCCTGGCTGGCCCCGGTCCAGGCCGTGGTGATGAACATCACCGACGCCCAGGCCGACTGGGTCGAGGAATGTCGGAAAACCCTTACAAATCAAGGCTTCAGGGTCGAGTCCGATTTGCGCAACGAGAAAATCGGCTATAAAATCCGCGAGCACACGCTGCAGCGCGTGCCTTACCTGCTGGTGGTCGGCGACCGCGAGAAGGACAATGGCATGGTCGCGGTGCGTACCCGCGGTGGCGAGGACCTGGGCACGATGTCCGTGGCCGACTTCGCCGCCCGCCTCCGTGCCGAAGCCCTTTAATCCAGCGAGGACCGCAATATCAGCACCGCCGACAGCAAGCAGAACCGCAAGAACCAGGAGATCCGCGTCCCGCGCGTGCGCGTGATCGGCAGCGACGGCGAAATGATCGGCGTGCTGTCGCGCGACGAGGCGCTGTCCATGGCCGAGGACGAGGGCCTGGACCTGGTGGAAATCCAGCCCAATGCGGATCCGCCGGTGTGCCGGATCATGGACTTCGGCAAGTTCAAGTTCGAGGCGCAGAAGAAGGCCAGCCTCGCCAAGAAGAAGACCCGCCAGGTCGAGATCAAGGAAGTGAAGTTCCGCCCGGTGACGGACGAGGGCGACTACCAGATCAAGCTGCGCAAGATGCGCGAGTTCCTGGTCGAGGGCGACAAGATCAAGGTCAACATCCGCTTCCGTGGCCGCGAGATGAGCCACCAGGAGCTGGGCCGCGAGATGGCCCAGCGGATCGAGGCCGACCTGGGCGAGGACATCGTCATCGAGTCCCGGCCGCGCCTGGAAGGCCGGCAGATGGTCATGATGATCGCCCCGAAGAAGAAATAGCCCGCAGGCCCCTGATTTCCGGGGAAAAGCTTGCGCAGCACGCCACCGGGCCCGCATAATGGCGGGCCCGGTCTCGTTTCCGGGGACCGTGGGACCCAGGACCCGCCGCTGATTCCAAGGGAATCAACGGCCTACCGCCGGCAAGGGCAGGACGGAAAGCGTGGCTCTCGGCCACCGCCCAGCCAGTTCGAAGATTTCGCAAGGACACCCCAATGCCCAAGATCAAGACCAATCGGGCGGCGGCCAAGCGCTTCCGGAAGACCGCTTCCGGCAAGTACAAGTGCGGCCACGCCAACAAGAGCCACATCCTCACCAAGAAGGCGACCAAGCGGAAGCGCAACCTGCGGCAGACGAACCATGTTCGTGCCGAGGACGCGGGCCGCCTGGACCGCATGCTTCCGTATCTCTGAGGAGGGCTGAACAATGGCACGAGTCAAGCGTGGCGTCACGGCGCGCCGCCGTCACAAGAAGGTCCTCAAGCAGGCCAAGGGCTACTACAACGCCCGTCGCAAGGTCTTCCGCGTCGCCAAGCAGGCGGTCACGAAGGCGCTGCAGTACGCCTACATCGGACGCAAGCAGAAGAAGCGCAACTTCCGTTCGCTGTGGATCACCCGCATCAACGCGGCGGCCCGCATCAACGGCATGAGCTACAGCCGCTTCATGAACGGCCTGATGAAGGCCGGCATCACCCTGGACCGCAAGGTGCTGGCGGACATCGCCGTGCACGACCCGGCGGGTTTTGCGGCGCTGGCCGAGAAGGCGAAGGGCGCCCTCGCCGCATAGGCAGGTCCCGCTGCAGGAGCCCGCACGTCCCTGTGCGGACTTTCAAAGGAAAAGCTCTCGCACGGGGAGGGGTCGTAAGATCCTTCCCCGTGTTGTTTTGGGGATCGGAATGGCAGCAATCGAGGAACTGGGCCGGCAGGCCCTGGCCGACATCGCCGGCGCCGGCACGCCCGAGGCGCTGGAAGCGCTGCGCGTGTCGCTGCTGGGCAAGGGCGGCTCCATCACCGCGCAGCTCAAGTCGCTCGGTGCCTTGCCGGCGGACGAGCGCAAGGCCGCGGGCGAAGCGATCAACCGGGTGCGCGACCAGCTCGGCGAGGCGCTCTCCGCCCGCAAGCAGGCGCTCGACGCGGCCGCGCTCGATGCGCGTCTGGCGACGGAGACGATCGACGTCACCCTGCCGGGCCGCGACGCTTCGCGCGGCGGCCTGCACCCGGTCAGCCGCACGCTCGAGCGCATCGCCGGGATCTTCGGCCGCCTGGGCTACGAGCTCGCCGACGGCCCCGAGGTCGAGGACGACTGGCACAACTTCGAGGCGCTGAACTTCCCGCCGCACCACCCGGCGCGGGCGATGCACGACACCTTCTACATGCGCCCGGACCAGTGCGGCGAGGGGCGCCTGCTGCGCACGCACACCTCCGGCGTGCAGGTGCGCTACATGCAGGACCTGGTCGCCGCCGGCGGCACGCCGCCGCTGCGCATGATCGCGGCCGGCAAGGTCTACCGCTCCGACAGCGACCAGACCCACACGCCGATGTTC
>DASWQG010000006.1:0-7515 GCA_036403775.1 Luteimonas sp. | reverse complement strand
ATCGGCTTCGGCAGCACCGCGGTGGTGACCGGCGACATGACGCAGATCGACCTGCCGAAGGCGACCAAGTCCGGCCTGAAGGACGCCATCGAGGTGCTGCGCGGCGTCGAGGGCATCAGCTTCACGTTCTTCGAGGCGCGCCGGCCCGCGTGTCACGGCGCCGGCCCCGTCGCCGCGTCGTGCTGGTCGCGCGCGTCATAGGCGTTGACGATGCGCGCCACCAGCGGGTGCCGCACCACGTCCTTCGATTCGAAGAAGGTGAAGCCGATCCCGTCGACGCCGCGCAGCACTTCGAGGGCGTCCTTCAAGCCGGACTTCTGGTGCTTGGGCAGGTCGACCTGGGTGAGGTCGCCGGTGACCACCGCGGTGGACCCGAAGCCGATGCGGGTCAGGAACATCTTCATCTGCTCGATGGAGGTGTTCTGGGCCTCGTCCAGGATCACGAAGGCGTCGTTGAGCGTGCGGCCGCGCATGTAGGCCAGCGGCGCGATCTCGATGACGTTCTTCTCCAGCAGCTTGACCACCTTTTCCACGCCCAGCATTTCGTACAGCGCGTCGTAGAGCGGGCGCAGGTAGGGATCCACCTTCTGGGTCAGGTCGCCCGGCAGGAAGCCGAGCTTTTCGCCCGCTTCCACGGCGGGCCGTACCAGGATCACGCGCTGGACGCGCGATTCGTTCAGGGCCTCCACCGCCATCGCGACGGCGAGGAACGTCTTGCCCGTGCCCGCCGGGCCAATGCCGAAGTTGATGTCGTGGGTGGCGATCGCGTGCAGGTACTTCGCCTGGTTGCGGCCGCGCCCGCGGATCGTGCCGCGCTTCACGCGGATCGCGACCTCCTGCGGCTCGACGTCCTCGTCCACCATGCGGTCCACGGCGGCCTCGCCCAGGCGCAGGTGGATCCCGGCGTCGGTCAGCGTTTCGTTGGCGGCCTCCAACCAGAGCTCGCGCAGCAGGCGCTCGGTCTTCGCCACCGCGGCTTCCGGGCCGACCACGCGGAACACGTTGCCGCGGTTGCCGATCTCCACGCCCAGCCGCAATTCCAGCAACCGGAGGTGTGCGTCGAAGGGCCCCGCCAGGTTGGCCAGGCGCTCGGCGTCGGGCGGGTCGAGGGCGAACTCTGAAGTGGTGCGTGGGGACATGGGTCGCGATGGCGGGGGAGGATCGGCCAGACGGGCAAGCTTGCGCCCGCCCGGTGTTTTTCGCAAAGTGCCGCGATCCACTGGCAATGCGGGGAATGGCGATGCGCAGGATCGGCAGTTTGGCGGGCGCGCTGGTGATGGCGCTGTGTGCGTCGCCCGCGTGGGCGCAGGTGACGGTGCTCAGCGCCGAGCGCATCGACACGATGGACCTTGCGCATCCGCGCGCCGAAGCGATGGCGTTCGACGCGAGCGGCCGGATCCTGGCCCTGGGCGGCCGCGAGGCGTTGCTGCGCGCGCATCCCGGCGCCACCCGCGTGGACCTCGGCAGTGCGACGGTGATCCCCGGGTTGATCGATGCCCATGGCCACATGGCCGGTCTCGGGATGTCCCATCTCACCGCGGACCTGGTCGGCACCTCCAGCAAGGCGGAGATCCTGGCGCGGCTGCAGGCCTTCGCCGCCGGATTGCCGGCCGATGCCTGGCTGGTCGGTCGCGGCTGGGACCAGAACGACTGGCCCGAGACCGCATTCCCGACCGCCGCGGATCTCGATGCCGCCTTCCCGGACCGTCCGGTGTGGCTGTCGCGCATCGACGGCCACGCCGGCTGGGCGAACAGCGCCGCGATGCGCGCGGTCGGCCGCGACCTGGCGGGCGACTGGCAGCCCGACGGCGGCCGGATCGTCCGCGACGCCGGCGGACGCGCGACCGGCGTGTTCGTGGACGGCGCCATGGGGCTCGTGGACGCGGTCGTGCCCGCGGCCGACGACGCGGCCATCGAGCGCCAACTGAAGCTGGCGATGGACGACGCCGTCGCCCATGGCCTCACCGGCGTGCACGACGCCGGCGTCTCGCTGCGCGAAATGCGCGTGTACCAGCGCCTGGCCGATCGCGGCGAGCTGCCGATGCGGATCACCGCCATGGCCGACGGCGACAGCGAGGCGCTCGCCTGGCTCTGCCGGGAGGGGACCTACCAGCATCCCTCTCACCGGCTGAAGATGCGCACGGTCAAGCTGTACGTGGATGGCGCGCTCGGCAGCCGCGGCGCCGCGAGGCTGCGGGACTACAGCGACGACCACGGCAACCTGGGCCTGCTGCTGATGACGCCCGCCCAGGCGCAGGACGTCGACGCCCGTGCGCGCGACTGCGGCGTGCAGGTCGCGACCCACGCGATCGGCGACCGCGGCAATCGCGTCGTCCTCGACGCTTACGCCAAGGCGCTAGGCGAGGCGGCGACCCGCGGCGACCACCGCTGGCGCATCGAGCACGCGCAGGTGCTCGCGCCCGAGGACCTGCCCCGGCTCGCGGCGCTGCACGTCATCGCCTCCATGCAGCCGACGCACGCGACCAGCGACATGCCCTGGGCCGAGGAGCGCCTCGGGCCGGAACGCATCCAGGGCGCCTACGCGTGGCGCAAGTTGCGCGACAGCGGCGCGCGGCTGGCGCTGGGCTCCGATTTCCCGGTCGAATCGGTGGACCCGCGGCTGGGGCTGTACGCCGCCGCCACGCGCACCGATGCACAGGGCATGCCGCGCGGCGGCTGGCATCCGGAGGACAAGCTGACCGCCTACGAGGCGCTGCGCGGGTTCACCCTGGACGCGGCCTACGCCGGCTTCGCCGAGACCGAAGTGGGCAGCCTGGCGCCGGGCAAGCGCGCGGACTTCGTCGTGCTGGCGCAGGATCCGCTCGCGATCGACCCGGCAGGCTTGCGCAACCTCACCGTGCGTTCTACCTGGGTGGATGGGAAACCGGTGTATCAGGCGCCGTCCGACTGACGGCGCCGCGCCCGCGTGGGGTCAGCGACGGACGGCGCGGTGCCGCCCGTACGAGAACAGCGCGCTGAGCAGGAAGACCATCGCCAGCCCCGGCCACAGCCAATCGGGGAGCAGTTGCCACCCCGGGTTTTCGAGGCGGATGGCGCCGGTGTCGGCGGCCATCGCGCCGCTGGCGAGGATCAGGTCGAAGAAGGCGGCATGGAGATGCCGGTTGGGGTGCTTTCCGGTGGCGAACATGGCGAGGTGGTGGCTCCGTCGGGGGCGGCGACCCTTCCACGCAGGGAGTTGGTCAGTGCTGCAGTTATTAGCACATCGACGAACTGGCCGATCATCGCCGGATGCCCCGGAAAGTTGACCGACTTCATGTTTTCGGTCTTTCCCGTCAATTCAGCCGCGTTCTTGCGCGAAGGCCCTTCCACCAGGATGCGCTGCACGGTACCGACCATGCCCTCCGCGATCGCCGCGGCCTGGGCGTTGATGCGGGCCTGCAGCCGCTCCAGGCGCGCATGCTTCACCGCGTCCGGCGTGTCGTCCTCGAGGTCCGCCGCCGGCGTGCCGGGACGCCGCGAATAGATGAACGAGAACGACTGGTCGAAGCCGACATCCTCGATCAGCTTCATGGTCTTCTCGAAATCCGCCTCGGTTTCCCCCGGGAAGCCGACGATGAAGTCCGAGCTGACCGAAATCCCCGGGCGCACCGCGCGCAACTTGCGGATCTTCTGCTTGAACTCGAGCGCCGTGTAGCCGCGCTTCATCGCCGCCAGGACGCGGTCGCTTCCGGATTGGACGGGCAGGTGCAGGAAGTTCGCCAGCTTGGGCACGTCGCGGTAGGTCTCGACCAGCGAGTCGGAAAATTCCAGCGGGTGCGAGGTGGTGAAGCGGATGCGGTCGATGCCCTCGATTTCGGCGATCGCACGGATCAGCAGCGCCAGATCGGCGACCTCGCCGTCGCCGAAGCCCCCGCGATACGCGTTGACGTTCTGCCCCAGCAGGTTGACCTCGCGAACGCCCTGCGCGGCGAGCTGCGCCACCTCCACCAGCACGTCCTCGAACGGACGGCTGATCTCCTCGCCGCGGGTATAGGGCACCACGCAGAACGAGCAGTACTTGGAGCAGCCTTCCATGATCGAGACGAAGGCGGTCGGTCCCTCGGCGCGGGGCTCGGGCAGGCGGTCGAACTTCTCGATCTCCGGGAAGCTGATGTCCACCTGCGGCTGTCCCGAGGCGCGGCGCTCGCGGATCAGCTCGGGCAGGCGATGGAGGGTCTGCGGGCCGAACACCAGGTCCACGAAGGGCGCGCGCTTGACGATGGCCGCGCCCTCCTGCGAGGCGACGCAGCCGCCGACGCCGATCAGCACCGGGCGATCGCCCTGCTTCAGCGACCGCCACCTGCCCAGCTGGCTGAAGACCTTCTCCTGGGCCTTCTCGCGGATCGAGCAGGTGTTGACCAGGATGACGTCGGCGTCCTCGACCTGGTCGGTGAGTTCGAGGCCGTCCGAGGCGGCAAGCACGTCGGCCATACGGGCCGAGTCGTACTCGTTCATCTGGCAACCGTGGGTCTGGATGTAGAGCTTGCCGCGGGGATTCATCGCGCCAGTTTACGGTGAAGGGCCTGTACAGCCACGGTTGTGCGCGACCTCCGGAATCCTCGAACACCGTCACGGAATCCGCTGAATCAGGGGCTTGTTCAGCGAAATCAAACACTTGTGTTCACGGCGTGATTGGGTGGACACTGCGCCCCATGAACAAGGGGGTCCTGGGTTTCCTGCTGCTTGCCGGCCTGGCGATGGCCGCGCCCGCTGCCGCCGGCACGGTCTACCGCTGCCAGGGCGCCGACGGGGCGTTGAGCTATTCGAGCAGCCGCGTCTCCGGCGCCAGCTGCCGGGTCGCCAGTAGCTTCTCCAACAGCCAGGTCCGCTCGCCGGTCGCGAAGCCCGCGGGCGCCACGCGCGTGGCCGCGGCATCCAGCCCCGCGTCCAACCGGGTGGCCCGCGCGTCCGGCGCCAGCAGCAACACCGGTCCGCGCCGCGTCACCGGCCAGGTCTACTCCTACGTCAAGGACGGCGTGCGCCACTACAGCAGCCGGCCGCCCCAGGGGCAGGCCACCGCGCTGCGCACCATCTCCTACAGCTACATCGAGACCTGCTACGCCTGCGGCGCCAAGCCGGGGGTGGACTTCGGCCGGGTCAAGCTCAACACCAAAGCCTACGACCGCGAGATCGCCAGCGCCGCCAGGCAGTACGGCGTGGACGAGGCGGTGGTCCGCGCGATCATCCATGCCGAGTCGGCGTTCAATCCACGGGCGGTGTCGCGGGTCGGCGCCCAGGGCCTGATGCAGCTGATGCCTGCCACCGCCGAGCGCTTCGGCGTCTCCGACGCGTTCGATGCGACCCAGAACATCCGCGGCGGGGTGAAGTACCTGGCCTGGCTGCTGAAGCGCTTCGACGGCGACGTCACCCTGGCCGCGGCCGGCTACAACGCCGGCGAGGGTGCGGTGGACAAGTACAACGGCGTGCCGCCGTACAAGGAAACCCAGCGCTACGTGCAGCGCGTCGGCGTGCTCGCCGACCGGTACCGCGGCCTCCTGGCCGCCCGCTGAGGCCGCGCGCCCGGCTCCAAGCCCTTGATCCGGCGGGCAATGGGCGCCGGATCATTGTCGGCGCGATTCACGTTCCGTTACACTTTGCCGTCTTTGCGGCAGCCTGCCGTCGCGCCCGTGCGGCGCCGGGGGCGGGCGGCCGGTCTGTCATCGAGTCTTTGCGGAGTGCCTGATGGGCAATGATGGGGTCGAAGAGCGCCCGGACAACCTGGGCCGGCGCCGGTTCCTGACCGCGACCACCGCGGTGGTCGGTGCGGTAGGGGCGGGGTTCGCGGCGGTGCCGTTCATCAAGTCCTGGAACCCGAGCGCGCGCGCCAAGCTGGCGGGCGCCCCGGTGAGCCAGGACATCGCGGCGCTGGCCGAGGGGCAGCAGCTGACGCTGAAGTGGCGCGGCCAGCCGATCTACGTGGCCCGGCGCTCGCAGGCGATGCTGGCGATGCTGCCGCAGATGGAGCCGCTGCTGGCGGATCCGAACTCGGACAACACCGACCAGCAGCCCGAGTACGCGAAGAACCAGTGGCGCTCGATCAAGCCCGAGTACCTCGTGCTGGTCGCGGTCTGCACCCACCTGGGCTGCGCCCCGGAATTCATCCCCGAGCTGAAGCCGCAGCCGTTCGACCCGAATTGGAAGGGCGGTTACTTCTGCCCCTGCCACAAGTCGCGCTACGACCTGGCCGGCCGCGTGTACGCGGCCCAGCCCGCGCCCGCCAACCTGCCGGTGCCGCCGTACCACTTCGAGAACGACACCACGGTCGTGATCGGCGTCGACCCGCAAGGAGCCGCGTAAGCCATGGCCAACTTCCTGACGCGCACCGCGAACGACGTGATGGACTGGGTCAACGCCCGGGCACCCGGCATGATGCCGATGTACCGCAAGCACATGACCGAGTACTACGCGCCGAAGAACTTCAACTTCTGGTACTACTTCGGTTCCCTGGCGCTGCTGGTGCTGGTCAACCAGATCCTGACCGGCATCTTCCTGACGATGCACTTCAAGCCGAGCGCCGCGGAAGCGTTCAGCTCGGTCGAGTACATCATGCGCGACGTCGAGTGGGGCTGGTTGATCCGCTACATGCACAGCACCGGCGCCTCGCTGTTCTTCGTCGTCGTCTACCTGCACATGTTCCGCGGCCTGTTCTACGGCTCCTACCGCAAGCCGCGCGAGCTGGTCTGGCTGCTGGGCATGGTGATCTACCTGGTGCTGATGGCCGAGGCCTTCATGGGCTACGTGCTGCCGTGGGGCCAGATGTCGTTCTGGGGCGCCAAGGTCATCATCAACCTGTTCGGCGCGATCCCGGTCATCGGCACCGGCCTGACCGAATGGATCATGGGCGACTTCATCCCGTCCGACGCCACCCTCAACCGCTTCTTCGCGCTGCACGTCATCGCGCTGCCGCTAGTGCTCCTGCTGCTGGTCGTGCTGCACCTGGGCGCGCTGCACGAGGTCGGCTCGAACAACCCCGAGGGCGTGGACATCAAGAAGGGCCCGAAGGGCAACCGCTGGTCGCCGACCGCGCCGGCCGACGGCATCCCCTTCCACCCGTACTACACGGTCAAGGACCTGGTGGGCGTCGGCTTCTTCCTGATGATCGCCGCCTTCATCATCTTCTTCGCCCCGACCTTCGGCGGCTGGTTCCTCGAGCACGACAACTTCACCGAGGCCAACCCGCTGGTCACGCCGGCGCACATCAAGCCGGTCTGGTACTTCACCCCGTACTACGCGATGTTGCGCGTGGTGCCCTCGTTCCTGGGCAGCCAGATCTGGGGCGTGCTGGTGATGTTCGGCGCGATCGTCCTGCTGTTCCTGGTGCCGTGGCTGGACAAGAGCCCGGTCAAGGCCTACCGCCACCGCGGCTGGCTGTCCTGGGTGATGCTCGGCGTGTTCGTGGTCTCGTTCCTGTGGCTGATGAAGATCGGCGCGGGCCCGGGCACCGATCCGGTCGAGACCATCATCGGCCGCATCCTGACCTTCCTCTACTACGCCTTCTTCATCACCATGCCCCTG
>DASWQG010000005.1:0-2139 GCA_036403775.1 Luteimonas sp. | reverse complement strand
AGCGCGCCATCGCCGGCGAGGATCCCGGCGCCGAAGGCGGCGACCAGCGCGGCCAGGCCCTCGGACCCGGGCGCCACGGCCTCGCGCGCCGCGCGGTCGGCGTCCTCGACATGGATGCCCAGCGCGGCGAAGCGGCGCTCGACCTCGCTCTTGCCCGAGGCGACCCCGCCCGTCAGCCCGATGAGATAGGAGCGCACGCGCGCGACGCCCGCTGCGTCAACCAAGCCCGGCGAAGCGCAGGTACGCGCCCACCATGCGGTCGCCCCAGAAGAAGACCAGCCAGCCGGCGATGGCCAGGTAGGGCCCGAACGGAATCGGCGTGGCGCGGTCGCGCCCCTTCGCCGCCAGCCAGATCGAGCCGATGATCGCGCCGACCAGCGAGGACAGCAGCACGGTCGGCAGGATGCCCTTGAGGCCGAACCACGCGCCCATGGCCGCCAGCAGCTTGAAGTCCCCGTGGCCCATGCCCTCCTTGCCGGTGAGCTGCTTGAACACCCACCACACCGACCAGAGGCTGAGGTAGCCGATGATCGCGCCCACCAGTGCCTGCTTGCTGGTGATGTAGAGGTTGTCGACGCTGGCGACCAGGCCGAGCCAGAGCAGCGGCAAGGTCAGCGAATCCGGCAGCAGCTGCGTGCGCAGGTCGATGCCGGACAACGCGACGAGGAAGCAGGTGAACACGATCGCGCCGAAGCCCTTCCAGCCGAAGCCGAACTGCCAGACGCTGGCCAGGACCAGCAGCATGGTCAGCAGCTCGATCAACGGGTACTGGATCGAGATCGGCGCCTTGCAGTTGCGGCAGTGCCCGCGGAGCATCAGCCAGCTGAGGACCGGGATGTTCTCCCACCAGGACAGCTGGTGCTTGCAGTGCGGGCAGTGCGAGCGCTCGACCACGATTCCGGGAGGGGGCGGGTCGTAGACCTCGGGCTCGCCCAGCATCTCCAGGCTGTCGCGTTTCCACTGCCATTCCAGCCGCTTGGGCAGGCGCAGGATCACCACGTTGAGGAAGCTGCCGATCAGCAGGCCGACGGCAGCCGCGGCCGGATAGCCGATTTCCGGGTTCTGGTCGAGAAATGCCATTCAGGAGCGGGCCATCGGGTCAGATCGCGGCGGCGAGCTTGAAGATCGGCAGGTACATGCCGACCACCATCGCGCCGACGATGCCGCCGATGAAGATCATGATCAGCGGCTCGAGCAGGCTGGACAGCGCGTCCACCGCGTTGTTGACCTCGGCCTCGTAGAACTCGGCGACCTTGTACAGCATCGCGTCCAGCGCGCCGGCTTCCTCGCCGATCGCGGCCATCTGGATGACCATGTGCGGGAACAGGTTCACCTGGCGCATGGCGACGTTGACCTGGTAACCCACCGAGACGTCGTCGCGGATGCGCTTCACCGCCTGCTCGTAGATGGTGTTGCCGGTGGCGCCGGAGACGATGTCCAGCGCCTCGACCAAGGGCACGCCGGCCTGGAAGGTCACCGCCAGGGTTCGCGCGAAGCGGGCTATGGCGGAGGTGTGCATGATCTGGCCAATGACCGGCAGCTTCAGGATCATCCGGTCCAGGAAGTGCTGGAACGCCAGCGAGCGCCGCTTGATGAAGACCAGGCCGCCGATCGTGCCGCCGACGACGAACAGCACCGCCCACCACCACGAGATCATGAAGTCGCTGGCTGCGATGATCATCTTGGTGAAGGCCGGCAGGTCCGCGCCGAAGCTCTTGAAAACGTTCTGGAACTGCGGCACCACGAAGATCAGCAGGATCGCGCTGACCAGGATCGCTACCGCGATGACCGTGGCCGGGTAGAACAGCGCCTTCTTGATCTTCCCCTTCAGTGCCTCGATGTTCTCCTTGTAGCTGGCGACCGTGTCCAGCACGGTTTCCAGCACGCCCGCGGTCTCGCCGGCCTTGACCAGGTTGCGGTAGAGCTCGTCGAACTGCACCGGGTGCTTGCCCAGCGCCTCGTAGAGCGAGGCGCCGCCCTCGATCTCGGCGCGGATGTTGTTGTAGAGCTCCTTGGCCTTCGGGTTCTTCTGGCCACCGGCGATGATCTCCAGGCCGCCGACGATCGGCACGCCGGACTTCATCATCGTGGCGATCTGCCGGCTGAACACGGCGATGTCGCCCGGCGTCACCTTCTTGC
>DASWQG010000004.1:0-3889 GCA_036403775.1 Luteimonas sp. | reverse complement strand
CAGCTTCGGGATGAGCTTCTTCGGCAAGTCCATTCCCTTCATCCACGAGAGCGGGCTGCTGGGCATCGGCTTCAGCGCCTTCGTGGTGGTGATCGCGGCGCTCAACCTGGTGCTGGACTTCGACTTCATCGAGCAGGGCGTCGAACACGGCGCGCCGAAGTACATGGAGTGGTACGGCGCCTTCGGCCTGCTGGTCACCCTGGTCTGGCTCTACCTCGAACTGCTGCGCCTGCTCTCCAAGCTCCAGTCCCGCAACTGACGCGCAAAAGCGTTTTAGCCACGGATGAACACGGATGACACGGATTGAAGAGCGAATGCTCTATCCGTGTTGATCCGGGTTCATCCGTGGCAAAGACTGCTCTTTAGGCAGCGCGCTGGGCGATGGCCTGGGCGAAGGCCATGGTGGTGCCGGTGCCGCCGAGGTCGGGGGTGAGCGAGTCGCCGGCCTCGAGGGTGGCGTTGATCGCCTCGCGCAGCTTCGTCGCCTTGTCGTGCTGGCCGAGGTGGTCGAGCATCTGCGCCGCGCCGAGCAGCAGCGCGCACGGGTTGGCCACGCCCTTGCCGGCGATGTCCGGCGCCGAGCCGTGCACGGCCTCGAAGATCGCCGCGTCGGTGCCGATGTTCGCGCCCGGGGCGAGGCCCAGGCCGCCGACCAGGCCGGCGCACAGGTCGGAGATGATGTCGCCGAACAGGTTGGTGGTCACGATCACGTCGAACTGCTCGGGCCTCATCACCAGCTGCATGCAGCAGTTGTCCACGATCAGCTCGTTGGCCTCGATGTCCGGGTACTGCGCCGCCACCTCGCGCGCGACCTTCAGGAACAGGCCCGAGGTCGACTTGAGGATGTTGGCCTTGTGGACGATCGTCACCTTCTTCCGGCCGGTGCGGCGCGCCAGGTCGAACGCGTAGCGCACGATGCGCTCCGAGCCACGGCGGGTGGTCTTGGTGATCGAGGTGGCGGTGTCGCCGTCCGCCGAGAGTTCCTGGCCCTCGGCGCTGTACGCGCCCTCGGTGTTCTCGCGCACGGTGATCAGGTCCACGCCCGAGGGGAAGCGCGACCTGGTGTTCGGGTGCGACTTGGCCGGGCGCACGTTGGCGTACAGGTCGAAGCGCTTGCGCAGCTCGACGTTGATCGAGGAGAAGCCGCCGCCGACCGGCGTGGTCAGCGGGCTCTTCAGCGCGACCTTGTTGCGGCGGATGGAGTCCATGGTGGCGGCCGGCAGCAGCTCGCCGGTCTTCTCCAGCGCGGCCAGGCCGGCATCGGCGAATTCGTAGTCCAGGCCGACGTCCATCGCGTCGAGCACGTGCAGCGCGGCTTCCATGATCTCCGGGCCGATGCCGTCGCCACGGATGACCGTAATCGTCTGGGTCATTTGCTTGTTCCGAACAGGGGGAAGCGCGGCACCGGCGGCGCCGCGCGAAGGGGGGGAATCGGCCCGCAATTATGCCAGACGGCCCGGTATGGGCCGGGCCTCAGCCGTGGTCGTGGGCCGCCGGCGCGGGGGCGCCGCCTTCGAGCTGGTCGAGGAAGTCCACGGCGCGGCGCAGGTGCGGGATCACGATCGAACCGCCGACCACCAGGCCGACCGAGAACGCCTCGAACATCTCGTCGCGGGTCACGCCCGCCTCCCGGCACTGGGCGACGTGGTAGCTGATGCAGTCGTCGCAGCGCAGGACCAGCGAGGCGACCAGGCCCAGCAGTTCCTTGGTCTTCACGTCCAGCGCGCCGGCCTGGTAGGCCTGGGTGTCCAGCGCGAAGAACCGGCGCACGACCTGGTTGGGCTCGGCCAGGATCCGCTCGTTCATGCGCTTGCGGAACGCGGTGAACGCGGCGACGCGGTCCTGCCCGGCGTCGCCGCCGTCCTCGCCGGCCGCGCTCATGCCGCGCCGTCCTTCAGGCCGACGGCCTCGAGCAGCGGCGCCAGCCCGCCGGCGCGATGCAGCGCCATCATGTCGTCGTAGCCGCCGACGTGGGTGTCGCCGATGAAGATCTGCGGCACGCTCGTGCGGCGCGTCAGGGCGACGATGCGCTGGCGCTCGGCCGGGTCCAGGTCCACGCGCACCTCGTTCCAGTCCAGGCCGCGGCTCTTCAGGAAATTCTTGGCCGCCACGCAATAGCCGCACGCGGCGGAGGTATAGACGGTGATCGGGGACGTGCGTTCGCTCAAGGCTGGCTCCGGAAACTTCGCGGCGGGGGCGGGGTCCCAATATGGGTGCGACCGTCGCCGTTTTCCAGACGCCGGCCGCGCAGCGCCGCGAATTAACCATGCATTCACCCTCGCGCCACGGACGGCGCCGCCCATGGCCTATCCTCGACCGACATGCGCCCCGCCCTCGCCGTCCTGCCCCTGACGCTCGCCCTCGCGGCCGCCCTGTCGCCCGGCCTGGGCGCGCAGGAGCGCCGCGCGCTGCCGGACATCGGCTCCTCGGCCGGCAGCGTCCTGTCGCCGGCCGAGCAGGCCGAATACGGCGCGATGACGCTGAGCCAGCTGCGCAACTTCGACTACGTGCTGCAGGACCCGCTGCTGGCCAACTGGCTGCAGTCGATGGGCCAGCGGCTGGGCGCCTCCAGCGACGACCCGCGCCAGCGCTTCACCTTCTTCCTGCTGCGCGACCGGCAGATCAACGCCTTCGCCACGCTCGGCGGCTACATCGGCGTCAACGCCGGCCTGGTGCTGGCCGCCGACGACGAGGACGAGGTCGCGGCGGTGGTGTCGCACGAAATCGCGCATGTCACCCAGGAGCACGTGCTGCGCGCGGTGGAGGCGGCGCAACGCGACCAGATCCCGGTGCTGCTGGCCATGCTCGGCGCGATCGCGCTGTCGCAGGGCAGCAGCAGCAATTCCGCCGACGACGCGGTGATGGCCGCGGTGGTCGGCGCGCAGGGGCTGATGGTGCAGCGCCAGATCGACTACACCCGCAGCAACGAGGCGGAGGCCGACCGCATCGGCATCCGCACGCTGGCGCGCAGCGGCTACGACCCGGACGCGATGGCCGGGTTCTTCGAGCAGCTGCAATCGGTGGTGCGCAGCACGCAGACGCGCGAAACCACGCCCGACTACCTCAAGACCCATCCGGTCACCACCACCCGCATCTCCGAGGCGCGCGAGCGCGCGCGGCAACTCGACGGCGGCGGCGCCGGATTCACGCCGGCCAGCCGCATGGGCAGCAACCCGCTGCTGCCGCCGTCGCTGGCGATCGACCCCGCCGCGTCGGCCGGGCACGGCGACGACTTCAAGTGGGCGCGCGAGCGGCTGCGCGTGCTCAGCGCCGACACCCCCGCGGCCGCGGTGCGCGAATACGAACGCCTCGCGCGCGAGGGGGCGCTCGAGGATGCCCAGCGCTACGGCCTGGCCCTGGCCCATTACCAGGACGGGCAGGCCGCCCGCGCCGCGGGCGAGCTCGAGGCGCTGCTGGCGAAGCACCCGCGCCAGCCCTGGCTGGAGCTTGCCCTCGCCCAGTCCCAGGCGCGCGCCGGCCAGCGCGACGCGGCCGACGCCCGCTTCGAGGCCCTGCTGGCGCGGATGCCGGGCAGCCGCGCGGTCGCCCTGACCTACGCCGCGACCCTCAACGAACGCAACACGCGCGAGGCCGGCCAGCGCGCGCAGGCGCTGCTGAGGCCGCTGCTCGGCAGCGCCGGCGACGACCCCCTGTTCCAGCTCACCTTCGCCCGGGCCAGCGAGATCGCCGGCGACCCGGTCCGCGCCGGCGAGGCCTACGCCGAGGCGGAATTCCTCAATGGCCGGCCCGAGCGGGCCTTGGTGCAGCTGGGCATCCTGAAGAAGCGCGAGGACCTGGACTACTACGCCCGCGCCCGCATCGACGCCCGCATCGCCGCCATCACTCCCACCGTCCTCGAACTCCGCCGCCAGGGCATCCGCGACGAGGA
>DASWQG010000003.1:0-1994 GCA_036403775.1 Luteimonas sp. | reverse complement strand
GCAGGTTGGCCGAGGTGCCGCCGGAGGTGAGGTGGCCGAAGGCGCAGTCCGGCGCCTTCGGGTCGTGGCGGTAGCCAAGCATCCGCGCCAGTTGCAGGCCGACCTGGACCTCCAGGTCCACCGTCACCGGCGCCGCGTCCTCGCTGACGTTGTTCGGGTTGTAGGGCAGGGTCAGGAGTTGCGCCGCCAGCCCGGGCAGGAGCAGGTCCGACACCATGTGGCCGAGGTAGCGCGGGCTGTGGAACGGCACCGACTGCTTCAGCGCGGCCGACAGCTGGTGCAGCTCGCGGCGCATCCGCGCCTCCAGCTGCAGGTAGCCGGGGCGCTGCGCGGCGCCGGTGGGGATGGCCGGCGGGTCCTCGGGGTGGAAGTTGCGGCGCCAGTAGACGTGGTCGCGCAGGAACTCGAGCACCAGCTTCTCGAGCAGGCTGTCGTTCTCGCCGTACGGGCCGAGGAAGCAGGCGTCGACCATGCCCTGGTCATCGGGTGCGCGGAAGTCCATGCGCGCAGGCTATTGGCGCCCGCGGTACACCGCTCTGACCTGCATCAAGCGCTCGTGTCGGGGCGCCCTATCGCGGCTATGAGATGTAAGGCAGCAGCCAGCCCCAGGGGCTGTGCATGCGGGCGATGCCGACGATGGCGAGGAAGGTGGCGAGCGCGAGGACGTAGAAGACCGCCTTGCGGCGGCGCGTGCTGGCGCGCTTGAGGGCGAAGACGCCGAGGACCACGTAGACCACGACGAGCAGCAGCTTCAGCGTCAGCCAACCGTTGGCGAACAGCGCCCCCGGCAGGATGGTGAGCAGCATCAGCGCCGCCGTCAGCAGCACCGTGTCGATGGTCCAGCTCAGGTAGCGCACGGGGCCCCACAAGGGCCAGCGCATCCCCATCAGCACCGCCAGCCCCCGCACCGCGAACAGGCAGCCGCTGAGGGTGACGGCCAGGATGTGGACGTACCGGATCTGCGGATAGAACTCGATCATGCCGCGCAGTCTAGCCCGGGCGTCCGTCGATGCGCGGCGCCGTGTAGATCCCCAGCGAACGCAACACCCACGGCGCGAACGCCAGCAACCAGCCGAGCGCCGCCACCGCGTGCCACAGGTACTGGTCGGGCGCGAGTTCCGCCATCACCCGGACCACCGCGGTGGCCTGGATCACCACGAAGGCGAAGGTCGCCACGCCGCCGAACACCAGCGGGCGTCCCGAATGACCCTGCGTCACCCGCGTCACCATCGCCACCAGCAGGCTGCCGAAGAAGCCGACGAACAGCGCGTGCGCCGGGCCGCGGCCCAGTGTGAAGCCGCCGCCGCCGAGGTACACCGCGCTCTGAACCGCGTACAGCAGCATCGCCAGCGGCAGCCACGCGTAGCCCCAGAACAGCACCTTCAACAGCAGCGGCGCCTGGCCGCGTGGCCAGTTGCGCCACAACCAGGCGGTGGTGAGCGCGAACAGGCCCGCGTCCGGCAGCCAGAGCCAGCCGTAGGCGTGCGCCAGTTCCAGCGCCAGGTGCAGCAGCGCCAGCGGCCAGAACACGGCGAGCATCCACATCGGGCGCCACGGGCGGTAGCCGGCGACGACGTTGCCGGCGAAGAACGGGAACATCCGGTGCGCGACCGTCACGTACACCGGCAGCAGCAGGCCGAAGGTGCCGATCTTGATCGCCGCGAACATCAGCCGCGCGTTGCCGGTGTGCAGGTAGGCGGCGTAGCACAGCAGGCCCGCGAGCCCGAGGAGCATCGCGCCGCCGCACGACAGCGCGTGCCAGGTCTTGCCCGCGTCGCGCCAGAGCCAGCGCAGCAGGTAGAACAGGCCCGTGGCCCAGCCGGCGAGGGTGAACACCGCGCCCAGGTGCAGCAGGTGCCCCGGGCCGAGCGCGCCGGCCAGGGTCAGCAACTGGCCGCCGAACAGCCCGACGCCGACCGGGACGTAATGCCATTTCGTCAGGTCGTCCTGGCCCATCCAGCGCGGGAACACCGTCAGCAGGAAGCCGAACATGA
>DASWQG010000002.1:0-6411 GCA_036403775.1 Luteimonas sp. | reverse complement strand
CTGTGCGGCATTCCCGAGGCGCTGATCGCCGCGCTGCGCGACTCCGGCGCACAGGGGCTTACCGTGATCTCGAACAACGCCGGCGTGGACGGCTTCGGCCTCGGCCAGCTGCTGGGCACGCGCCAGATCCGCAAGATGATTTCCTCCTACGTCGGCGAGAACAAGGAATTCGAACGCCAGTTCCTCGCGGGCGAGCTGGAACTCGAGTTCAACCCGCAGGGCACGCTGGCCGAGCGCCTGCGCGCCGGCGGCGCCGGGATCCCCGCGTTCTTCACCGCCACCGGCTACGGCACCGTCGTCGCCGAGGGCAAGGAGACCCGCGAGTTCAACGGCCGCATGTACGTGATGGAGACCGCGCTCACCGCCGACGTGTCGCTGGTCAAGGCGTGGAAGGCGGACGAGGCCGGCAACCTCGTGTTCCGCAAGACCGCGCGCAATTTCAACCCCGCCTGCGCGATGGCCGGCAAGGTCTGCGTCGCCGAGGTCGAGGAGGTCGTGGAGACCGGTGCGATCGATCCGGACCACGTGCACCTGCCCGGCATCTACGTCGACCGCATCGTGATCAACGCCACGCCGGAGAAGCGCATCGAGCAGCGCACCCTCCGCCAGGAGGTGGCCTGATGGCCTGGACCCGCGATGAGATGGCGCGCCGCGCGGCGCGCGAGCTGACCGACGGCGCCTACGTGAACCTCGGCATCGGCCTGCCGACGCTGGTGGCCAACCACATCCCCGCAGGCGTGGACGTGTGGCTGCAGAGCGAGAACGGCCTGCTCGGCATCGGCCCGTTCCCGACCGAGGCGGAGCTCGACGCGGACCTGATCAACGCCGGCAAGCAGACGGTCACCGCGCGACCGGGCGCCAGCTATTTCGGCAGCCACGACTCGTTCGCGATGATCCGCGGCGGCCACATCGACCTGGCGATCCTGGGCGCGATGGAGGTGACCGACCGGGGCGACCTCGCCAACTGGATGGTGCCCGGCAAGATGGTCAAGGGCATGGGCGGCGCGATGGACCTGGTGGCCGGCGTGCAGCGGGTGGTGGTGCTGATGGAGCACACCACCAAGGGCGGGGACCCGAAGATCCTGCGCGAGTGCACCCTGCCGCTGACCGGAGTCGGCGTCGTCGACCGTATCATCACGGACCTGGGGGTGCTCGACGTCACTCCCGACGGCCTGCGGCTCGTGGAGCTGGCGCCGGGCGTGGACGAAGCTGAACTCCGGGCCAAGACCGGATGCGAGATCGGTCGCGGTTAGGGCGCCCGCCGGCGCGGCGAGGTTGCCGCGCCCGCCAATCGGGGGCACGATCCACGACATCGACAGGGGAGTGTGAAATTCGTGGATTCCAGGATCATTGCGGTCATCGCATCGGTCGTCCTGCTCGGCGCCGCCTGCAGCAGCAGCCAGGCGCCTTCGCCCGCCACCACGGCGGCAGCCGGTCTGATCGCCCAGGCGCCATCACCGATCTCCGGTACCGATCCCGCATGGCCTGCCGGCCCCGCGATTGCCGGTAGCCGCACCCGGCTGAGCCGCGCGGCGGCGTTGCCGGACCATGGCGAGTTCGCCCGCTATCCGGGCGACGTCGCCCGCGTCACCGGTGCCTATACCTGGCATCGGGCCGCGCTCAGCGAAGCGCACGCGCTCAACGCCATCGCCAGCGGCCACCTGCGCCTGACGACCCCCGACGGTCGCCTGCTCGACGTCGTCTACGACCGCCACGTCGAGCACGCTTCCGGCGACTGGACCTGGATCGGCCACCTGGCCGGCCATGCAGGCGTGCAGACCGTCCTGACCATCGGCGCGGACGCGGTGTTCGGCAGCATCGGCCAGGACATCGGCCTGCCGCTGCGCGTGACCATGCGCGACGGCGTCTCCTGGCTGGTGGAAACCGACGGCGCCCGCGTCGCGGAACTCGACAATGCGGCCACGCGCCCGCGGCGGCCCGATTTCCACGTCCCGGTGCAACCGCGCATCGCGCCCCGCGCCGCCGCGTCGCTGCCCGCCGGCCGGACCGCCACCGCGGCCACCGCCACCACCGGCACCGTCGACCTGCTGGTCGGCTATACCCCCGGCCTTCGCACGGCCTATGGCAGCGCCTCCGCGGCGGTGACACGCATCAACAACCTGGTCGACCTCACCAACACCGCGTACCAGAACGGCGGCATCACCGGCCGCGTGCGCCTGGTGCATGCGATGGAGGTCAACTACACCGACGACAACGACAACGGCCTCGCGCTCCAGGAGATGAGTGGCTACGAGGCCGGCGTCGGTCCGACCACGCCCGCGCCTGCGTTCGACGCGCTGCGCGCCGCGCGAGAGACCTATGGCGCGGACCTCGTCACCCTGCTGCGCGACTTCCGCGACCCCGAGCACGAGGGCTGCGGCATCGCCTGGCTGCTCGGCGGCGCGCTCCAGGGCATCCAGCCCGGCGAGGGCTGGGACACGCTGGGCTACAACGTGGTCAGCGACGGCACCGACGTCAACGAGGAAGACGGCAAGTCCTATTTCTGCCGCGAGACGACCTTCGCCCACGAAATCGGCCACAACATGGGCGCGGCCCACGACTGGGTGACCGCGCAGGGCGACGACGGCACGGTCGACATGCCCGACGACTACGGCGCCTACGAATACTCGTTCGGCTACAAGGCGCCGATGGCGATGGGCAACTTCTACACCATCATGGCCTACGGCGATGCCGGGCAGACCGGCTACACCATCTTCTCCACGCCGGACAGCACGTTCTGCGGCGGCAGGCCCTGCGGCCTGGACAACGCCGACAACGTGCAGACGCTCAACAACACCATGCCGGTGGTCGCGGGCTTCCGCAACGAGGCCGTCCCGAGCGACCCGCCCGCCGAGCCGCTGATCGTGGACGCCGCGCGCAGCGATGCCAACGCCGATGGCCGCGCGGACCTGTTCTGGCACAGCACCCAGTTCCAGAAGCTCCAGCCGTGGCTGATGAACGGGACGACCTGGACCTACGGCACCGTCCGTTACGTGGCGGCGAAGTACTCGGTGGCCGGCGTCGGCGACTTCGACGGCGACGGGCGCGCCGACCTGCTGTGGCGCGACGATGCGCGTACCCAGTTGTGGATGTGGCGGGCGAAGGCGGATGGCAGCTACACGGCGGTACTCCTGCGGACCTGGCCCACCGGTTGGGAGATCGCGGGCATCGGCGACGCCAACGGCGACGACCGCTCCGACATCCACTGGTACAACGCCTCGGAGCGCAAGCTGCAGGCGTGGTACATGAACGGAAGCGCGTGGAGCTATGGCGCCACCCACAACACCCCGGCCAACGCGAGCATCCTCGGCGTCGCGGACTTCTCGGGCGAGGGTCGGGCCGACATCGCCTGGCATGACGAAACCGCGGGGAAGGTCGTGGTGTGGCTGCGCGGCGCGAGCGACGCGTACACGTCGCAGGTGTTGCGCAACTATCCGACGGGCTGGCGCGTGGTGGCGGTGGCGGATGCGAACGCGGACGGCCGCGCCGACCTGTTCTGGCACAACCAGGCGCTCGGGCGGATCCAGGCCTGGCTCATGAACGGCTTCGCCTGGACCTATGGTCCGGTCAATCCGATCGCCAGCCAGTACGAAGTGGCGGCGGCAGGGGACTTCAACGGCGACGGTCGCGCCGACCTGGTCTGGCAGGACGTCTCGCTGACCCGCGTGTGGAGCTGGCAGGCTCGCAGCAACCTGAGCTACGCGGTCGCCCTGCTCCGCGGTTACCCGACGGGCTGGTCGCTTGTCCACTGAGCCGATGCAGGGCGACGGCCAACCGGCGATGGCCTCCGAACGCGACGTCATGGAGTACGACGTCGTCGTGGTGGGCGCGGGCCCCGCGGGGCTCGCGTTCGCGATCCGGATGAAGCAGCTGGCGCCGGACCTGTCGGTCTGCGTGATCGAGAAGGGCGCGACCGTCGGCGCGCACATCCTGTCGGGCGCGGTGATCGAGCCCGGACCGCTGGACGCGCTGCTCCCCGGATGGCGCGACAACCCGCCGCCGGTCTGCGTGCCGGCGACGGACGACGAGTTCTGGCTGCTGTCCAGGGACGGCGGCCGTCGCCTGCCGGTGCCGCCGGGCATGCGCAACCACGGCAACTTCATCGTCAGCCTCGGCGCGATGTGCGCGTGGCTGGCGCCGCAGGCCGAAGCGCTGGGCGTGGAGATCTATCCGGGCTTCGCCGCGGCCTCGGTGCTGCATGGCGCCGACGGCCGGGTCGAAGGCGTGCGCATCGGCGACATGGGCGTGGCGAAGGACGGCAGCCACAAGCCGGCCTACACCCAGGGCATCGACATCCGCGCGAAGGTGACCGTGCTCGCCGAGGGCGCGCGCGGCAGCCTGACCAAGCAGCTGGTGAAGCGCTTCGCGCTGGACGCCGGCAGCGATCCGCAGGGTTATTCGATCGGCATCAAGGAACTGTGGCAGGTGCCCGCGGGGCGCGTGTCACCCGGGAAGATCGTGCACAGCTTCGGCTGGCCGGCCGACAACGCCACCTATGGCGGCAGCTTCCTCTACCACCTCGACCAGGACCGGATCGCGCTGGGCTACGTCTCGGGACTGGATTACCGCGACCCGAACTACCGTCCGTGGGAAGCCTTCCAGCAATGGAAGAACCACCCGATGGTGAAGCCGCTGCTGGAGGGCGGCAGCATCCTCTCCGCGGGCGCGCGCGCCATCGTCACCGGCGGCTACCAGTCGCTGCCGAAGGTGGAAATGCCGGGCGCGCTCCTGATCGGCGACGGCGCCGGCCTGCTCAACGTGCCCAAGATCAAGGGCACCCACCAGGCGATCCGCTCGGGCATGCTCGCGGCCGAGCACCTGGCGGCGCAGGCGGCGTCGGGCGCGCTGGACAGCACCGGCTTCGACGCGAAGCTGCGCGCTTCGCCGGCGATGGCGGAGCTGCGCAAGGTCCGCAACGTGAAGCCGGGCTTCAAGCGCGGCCTGTGGCTGGGCATGCTCAACGCGGCCTGGGAAACGGCCACCGGCGGGCGTTCGCCATGGACGCTGCGCAACAAGCCGGACTGGTGCTCGCTGGACAAGCTCGGCGCGCACGAACAGCCCAAACGCGACTACGTGTCGCGCGAGCTGCCGCCGCGCGACCGCCTGCAGGGCGTCTATTTCGCCGCCACCGCGCACGAAGAGGACCAGCCGGTGCACCTGGTGGTCCACGACACCAGCATCTGCGTCGAGCGCTGCACCGTCGAATACGGCAATCCCTGCGAGCGATTCTGCCCCGCGGGCGTCTACGAGATGGTCGAGGACGCGGGCGGCCGCCGGCTCCAGGTCAACAGCGCCAACTGCGTGCACTGCAAGACCTGCGACATCAAGGATCCCTACGAGATCATCACCTGGGTGACGCCGGAAGGCGGCTCCGGGCCTAACTACCAGAATCTCTGACGGCGGGCGCGGCCGCGCCGGTGGCCAGCGTCCAGCCGGCGATGTCGTGCGCGATCGCGCCGAGCGCCTCGCCGAAGGCCCCCGCGACCAGCGACGTGTCGGCGCCCGCCGCCGGCACGGCCTGGTGGAAGGTGCGCGAGCCGACCAGCGACTGGCCGACGTTGCGCACGAGCTTGGCGTTCACTTCCAGCGTCGCCGCCGGCACCGGCCCGCCGGCGTAGTCCGCCTCGAAGCGGCGCACGTCCAGTTCCAGCCGGTAGTCGGCCGCCAGCCCGCTGCCCTGGCGCGCGACGGCCCGCAGCTTCCCGGATTCCTCCAGCGTCCGCAGGACGGCGTCGCGCAGCTGTTCGCCCGGGTCCGTCGCCCACAGCGCACCCTTGTAGACCTGCAGTTCCCCCGGCACCGGGCGCACCGCGATGCGCGTGCCGGCGAGCATGCCGGCGACATGCGGCGCGCCGATCGACAGCTGCGCCTCCAGCGCCGGCCAGGCCGGGTCCGCCTGGATGCGCGGCAACGGCGAATAGATCGTCGACGGCTCCTTGCTGCCGCCCACCAGCGAGCAACCGGCCACGGCCAGGCAGAGCGCCGCGATCGCCAGTCCCCGCGTCATCGCGGGGCCCGCCTTGGGGGTCGCCGCTCGCGCCTCAACGCTGTTCATCGGGATCGAACTCCTTCGGCGCGTCGCGCCCCAGCAGGTAGCCGGCGGGATTGCCCTGCAGACGTTCGCTGATCCGGCGCAGGTCGCGCACCAGGCCGCGCAACTCGGCCAGCGTGGGCCCGAGCTGCGACAGGCCGTCGTTTGCGAAGCTGCGGATCGCCGCGCGGTTCTCGTTGATGATCGCATCGGCGCCGCCGGCGGCGGCGTCGAGGCGGGTGAGGGTGCCGTCGAGCTTGGCCACCAGGCCCGGCAGCTTGTCCACCAGCTCGCGGTCGATGTCCTCGACCGCGCGGTTGGTGTTGCCCAGCGTGCGTTCCAGCAGTTCGCTGGACTGGCGCGCGTTGACGATCAGCTGG
>DASWQG010000001.1:0-1999 GCA_036403775.1 Luteimonas sp. | reverse complement strand
GACGCCCAGCAGCCGTGCGTCCTGGCGGATCGCCAGGCTCCCGGCGGCGCCGTCCGGCGTCGCCAGCGGGGCCCAGCGCCCGCGCCGCGCCGCGGGATCGAAGGCGCGTTGCGCGTAGGCCGGCGGCGCGTTGACCCGGTCCGGCTGGATCCATACCTGCAGGAAGTGCACCGGCGCGTCCTGCGACGCGTTGAACTCGCTGTGCTCGATGCCGTGGCCGGCGCTCATCCACTGCAGCTCGCCCGGACGGAGCACGCCGCCGCCCCCGCTGCTGTCGCGGTGCGCGAGCGCGCCGCACAGCACGTAGCTGAGGATCTCCATGTTCGCGTGCGGATGCGGCGGGAATCCCGCGCCAGGGGCGACGCGATCCTCGTTCACCACGCGCAGCGGGCCGAAGCCCATCCAGGCCGGATCGTGGTAGTGCCCGAAGGAGAACGTGTGGCGGCTGTCGAGCCACCCGGTGCGCGCGACGCCGCGCTCCCCCGCCGGCCTGCGCAGGATCACTGCGCCGCCCGCGCCTCGGTGGTGATGCGCAGCGACACCTCGTCGCTGACCATCGGCACCGCCATCGCCAGGCCGAAGTCGGAGCGCTTCACCTTCGCGGTGGCGTCGAAGCCGATCGTGGGCACCTTGCCCATCGGGTGCGGCGCCGCCTTGTTCAGCACCACGTCCAGCACCACCGGCTTGCTGATGTCCTTGATGGTCAGCGTCCCGGCGACTTCGAGCCGGCCTTCGCCCACCGCGCGCACCGAGGTGCTGGCGAAGCGGGCTTCCGGGAACGTGGCGGCGTCGAAGAAGTCGCTGCTGCGCAGGTGCTCGTCGAGCTTGGGCACGAAGCTGTCCAGGCCCGACAGCGGCAGGGTGACCTGCACGCTGGACGCTTCGGGCGCCTGCGCGTCGTAGGTGATCGTGCCGCTGGCGCCACCGAAGTTCGCGCTCGGGTTGGAATAGCCGAAGTGGTTCCACGTCGCGAGGACCACGGTATGGGTCGGGTCGATCTCGTAACGCACCGCTTCGGCGGCGGCGCCGAAGCTGGCGGCGGCAAGGCAGGTGGCAAGGAGCAGTCGCTTGGTCATGGGGGAGTCTCTCGGAAAGGGAGGAAACGCCGGTCAGGCGATGGTGCAGGCCTCGTCGAACGACAGCCGCGGCGCACGCGGATGGGTGCTCGCCGGATCACCGTGGCCGAGGTTGACGAGGAAATTGGAGCGGATGGCGGTGCCGGCGAAGAACGCCGCGTCCACCTTCGCCGTGTCGAAGCCGGACATCGGGCCGCAATCCAGGCCCAGCGCGCGGGCGGCGAGGATGAGATAGGCGCCCTCGAGGCTGCTGCTGCGCAGCGCCGTGCGATAGAGCTCGGCCTCGGGCATGTCCGAGAACCAGCCGCGCGCGTCGGCGTGCGGCGCCAGCACCGGCATCTTGTCGTAGAACGCCATGTCGTAGCCGATGATCACGGTGCACGGCGCGGCCATGGTCTTGTCGTGGTTGCCCTTGTCCAGCGCGGGGCCCAGCTTCGCCTTGGCTTCCGGGGATTTCACGAACACGAACCTTGCCGGGCAGGTATTGGTCTGCGTCGGGCCGAACTTCATCAGGTCGTAGAGCTCGCGCAGGGTCGCGTCGTCGACCCGGCCGCTGAAGGCGTTGTAGGTCCTCGCCTTGCGGAACAACTGGTCCAGCGCCCTCGGCTCGAGGGCTTTCCGGTCTTGCGTCATCGTCGAACGTCCATGCTTGCGGCGCCGGGCGCGTCCCGGCGGAACGGCCAGTGTAGAGTGTCGCGCGACGCCCGACGCCGACGCCGCAGGAACGCAGACGACCAGCCATGGAACGCTCCGCGCCGCCGCAGACCGCCTGGACCGTGAGCGACGGCCGCGCCGGCAATGCGCGACAGGCCTCCGCGCTGGCCGCGGCGATGGGACTGGCGATGGCGGATTGGACCTTGGCGCCGCGGGCGCCCTGGCGCTGGTTGGCTCCGCGCCGGCTGCCCGGTGCGCACGGCGCGTTC